>JBFWMP010000013.1:3586-15447 GCA_050251575.1 Clostridia bacterium | reverse complement strand
AATTGAAAATTGAGAATTGAAAATTGAGAATCTTTAGATAGAGGTCAAGGATAGTATTATTTTGCTACTTTAAGTAGACCTAAAAATCTTATGTGAATGAAATTTTTAATACCTCATTGTTACAAAAGAGAATTAAACTTTCTCAGAACTGTTTTTTTAATTCTCCATTATCAATTCTCAATTCAAAGAAGGGGGTTAGCATAAATGATAAATAATAGATTAACTGTTTCTTCATCTCCTCATGTGCGGTCTGAAGAAACGGTAAGTGGGATTATGTTTGATGTTGTACTTGCACTTTGTCCTGCATTGATTGCAGGAGCATACTTTTTTGGTCTCAGGGCGCTGCTGGTCATTGCAACTACAGTACTAAGCTGTGTAGCGGCTGAATATTTATGGCAAAAGCTTTGTAAAAAGCCCACAAGCATTCATGATTGGAGTGCAGTGGTAACCGGATTATTACTAGCTTTTAATCTTCCGGTGACGATACCTTTATGGATGCCGGTAATTGGTGGATTTTTTGCTATTATTATTGTAAAACAGTTATTTGGTGGGTTAGGACAAAACTTTATGAACCCTGCACTGGCAGCAAGAGCTTTCTTACTTGCTTCCTGGCCGGTAGCGATGACAAAGTGGGTGAATCCTTTTGAGCAGCTATCTTTGACAGGCGCTGCGGATGTGGTAAGTTCAGCGACACCTCTTGCAATCTTAAAGGGAGCTGAGGCTGCCGGGCAGGCGATGCCAAGCTATATAGATCTGTTTATAGGAAGAATCGGTGGAAGTATCGGAGAAACTTCTGCTCTTATGCTTTTGCTGGGTGGGGGATATCTCATTTACAGAAAAGTTATCAGTTGGAGAATCCCGGTTTCGTTTATAGGAACAGTAGCAGTATTGACATTCATTTTAGGTAAAGATGGCTTTTTTACAGGGGATGTGCTGACTCATGTACTTTCAGGAGGCTTAATGCTTGGAGCATTTTTCATGGCAACAGATTATGCTTCATCTCCGGTAACGCCTAAAGGGCAAATCATTATGGGCATCGGTTGTGGATTAATTACCTCTATTATCAGATTATATGGAGGATATCCTGAAGGTGTATCTTATTCTATACTATTGATGAATATAGTCACTCCACTAATAGATAGATATACAGCTCCTGTGAAATTCGGGGAGGTGAAGACTCGTGCGTAAAAATGAGATTATTCGTCTGGGTGCCATTTTATGTGCGATTACCTTTGCCGTTGCACTGATACTGGCGCTAGGCAATTTGGCAACAGAAGATAAAATTATTGAACTTACCAAACAGGCGCAAAATGATGCAAGAAAAGCAGTACTTCCTTCTGCTTCGGAATTTGAAGAAGTAAAAGTGGAAGGCCTGGGTGACGGGGAGTATAAAACGGTAAAAAGTGTTTTCGCAGGGAAGAGCGACGGAAATGTTGTAGGTTATAGTATTGGGGTAGCACCCAACGGTTTCGGCGGTGCGATAGATATGATTGTAGGTATAGATAATGCCGGTAAGATTACCGGAATTACTATTGTAAATTTTGCTGAAACTCCCGGGCTGGGTACTAGAGCAGACGAGCCAAAGTTTAAAGATCAATATGCTGGAAAATCAACAGATAATTCTTTGGCAGTTATTAAAAATGGTACGCCTAAGGATAACGAAATTGTAGCGATCAGTGGTGCAACCATTACATCTAATGCTGTCACAGAGGGTGTGAACAGTGCAATAGAAGTAGTTAAAGAAAAATTGAACAAGTAAGAGGGGGGAACAAGCGTGAGCATGTATAAAGAATTTTCAAAAGGCATTATAAAGGATAATCCTACATTGGTGCAGCTGCTTGGTATGTGTCCTACCCTTGCGGTTACTACTTCAGTAGTGAATGGGATTGGTATGGGATTGTCAGCAACGGCTGTTTTAGTTGGATCTAACGTAGTGATTTCACTACTAAGAAAGTTAATACCATCAAAGGTTAGAATTCCTGCATTTGTTGTTATTATTGCGGGATTCGTTACATTAATAGAAATGTCTTTAAAGGCATATTTTCCGGATATCTCGAAACAGTTGGGATTATTTATTCCGTTGATTGTTGTTAACTGCATTATTCTTGCAAGAGCAGAAGCATTTGCTTCCAAGAATAACGTGGGTAAATCTGCAGCGGATGGTCTTGGCATGGGTCTAGGATTTACATTGGCACTTGTTATTTTAGCCAGCGTGAGAGAAATATTAGGGAATGGAACATTCTTAGGAGTAAAGCTATTTGGAGAAGCATTCCAGCCTGCATTAATTATGATATTACCACCAGGTGCATTCCTGGGTCTTGGAATTATCTTGGGAATCATGAATTGGTGGGCACAAAGAGCAAAGAGAGGTGAAGCCTGATGATTAAAGATCTAATAGTGATCGCTTTGGGAGCAGTATTAATTGAGAACTTCGTATTGGTTAAGTTTTTAGGTATTTGTCCTTTCCTGGGTGTATCTAAGAAAGTAGAAACAGCACTTGGAATGGGTATGGCAGTTACCTTTGTTATGGCATTGGCTTCATCCATCACATGGCTGATTCAAGAATTAATATTGAAGCGATTTCATATTGAATATTTGCAAACAATTGCATTTATTTTAGTAATTGCTGCATTGGTGCAGTTTGTTGAAATGGTTATTCAAAAAATGAGCCCAACGCTCTATCAGGCATTAGGAGTTTACCTGCCTCTTATTACAACAAACTGTGCAGTACTAGGGGTAGCTATATTGAATATACAAAAAGAATTTAACTTTATCAGTTCTTTGGTATATGGAACAGCAGCTGCAATAGGCTTTACTCTCGCAATTGTATTATTTGCAGGTGTGAGAGAAAGGCTGGAGCTTTCCAATATTCCAAAGCCACTGCAGGGATTCCCGATTGCGTTGATCACAGCAGCATTGCTTTCAATCGCATTCTTAGGATTCCAAGGGCTGAAATTCTAATTGAGAATTGAAAATTGAAAATTGAGAATTGAAAATCATTGTTCATTTAGAATAAGGTTGGTCCCTTGTTAGCTTGGAATTTTTTGAAGTTAAGTTTAAAATTACTACTAACTGATAAGAGAACAGTTGAATTGAGAGTTACTGTATATAATTCTCCATTCTCAATTCTCAATTATTTTAGAATGGGGTGAATGTATGATAGATAAAATAATTGCTCCGGTAATAAGCCTGGGCGGAATGGGATTGGCTTTTGGTGCCCTGCTTGCTTATGCATCCCAAAAGTTTGCTGTAGAGGTAGATGAAAGAATTCCTATGGTTATTGAGGCACTTCCGGGTGCAAATTGCGGCGGATGCGGTTATGCAGGTTGTAGTGCTTTCGCTACAGCAGTTGTGGAAGGGAAGGCTGCTGTAAACGGTTGTCCTGTAGGTGGAGCTGTTTGTGCAGCAAATGTGGCTCAAATTATGGGTGTTACTGCTGATGAAGCGGAGAAAAGGGTTGCCAGAGTGCTTTGTCAAGGGACTAAAGATAAAGCAAAAGAAAAATATGAGTACTATGGGGTAGAAGATTGCGTAGCTGCTTCCAAGCTAGGCGGTGGTTCGAAGGGCTGTGCATATGGTTGTACAGGACTTGGCACATGCGTGAAGGTGTGTAAGTTTGATGCTATTGAGATTCAAAATGGTGTTGCTGTGATAGATGCTGAAAAGTGTACTGCTTGCGGACAATGTGTAAGTGCATGTCCAAAGAATATTATAGAGTTGATTCCTGAAAGTTCCAACACTTGGGTAGCTTGTAAGTCAAGGGACAGAGGGCCCGAAGTCAAGACTCATTGTGATGTGGGCTGTATTGCATGTAAGATTTGTGAAAAGGCATGTAAGTTTGATGCAATTAAGGTGGAAAATAATATTGCAGTAATTGATTATAGTAAATGTGTAAACTGCTCGCAGTGTGTAATAAAGTGTCCGAAGAAAATTATTCATGGCAGGGTAGAGTTGAAGAAGGCTTATATTCATGAAGAAGACTGCATAGGCTGTACGATATGCAAGAAGCAATGTAAGTTTGATGCTATTGAAGGGGAGCTCAAGTCTAAGCACAAGATTATTGAGGATAAGTGCGTAGGCTGTGAGCAATGTGTTGTAAAGTGCCCTAAAAAGTGTATAGAAATGAAATAGTACGACAGAGCCAAAGATATGCTTTGGCTCTTTTTTTAATTTACCAGATTTCAGGGAATACTAAAATAGTTTTCTTAGTGTCATTCTGAATGAAACGAAGTGAAATGAAGAATCTTTAAAGTTGATTAAATGCAAAGATTCTTCGCTACGCTCAGAATGACATTGGTGGACATTTTCAAGGGTATTTGAATTTTTCAGCAGATTTGGAACTTTAGCAATCTTCACAATATTTTAAATTAATTATTATAAAGTAGGTGAAAAAGTGGACAGAGTGTATGTGACAGGTCACATGAATCCTGACAGTGATTCGATATGTGCATGTATTGGTTATGCAGACTTAAAGAGAAAGCTTGGAGAAAATCAATATGTTCCGTGCAGGATTGGGGAAATAAATGATGAGACAAAATACATATTGAATTATTTTGAAGCTTGTGTACCGGTATTTATTGAAGATGTAAAGCCACAGGTATCAGATATGGATTATTACCATGTGGATATTATTTCGGAAGATATGTCTATAAAGGGTGCATGGGAAATTATCAGCGAAAATGGGCAGGCTTTATTGCCAGTACAGGATGAACAAGGATTTTTTAAAGGAATAGTATCGGTAAGTGATGTGACACGAACTTATATCTCTCTTATGGACAATGATTTTCTTGAGAAGTATCATATGAAGATTCAGTCTGTTATTGATATACTCGATTCACATATATTATGGGGGCAAGAGCTAACAAATGTAATGGCAGGAAGGCTTTTTATATACCATAATATTCCCAGAAATATTGCCGGTTCTATCAGAGAAAATGATATTATCCTTGTTGCAGGCAGCTTAAGCAATGTAATTGAAAGTATGGAATATGAGGCGAATTATATATTCGTAGTAGGGAATCTTAAAGATAAGGATGAAGAGGTTTTAGCGCAGTATGCAAGCGTAAAGAATAAGCTTTTGGTAAAAGTGAATCAAGATCTTCTCTCTGTTATAAGGTTGATCAGCCAGTGTATTGCTGTAAAAGAGATCATGAAAAGAGACGGCATTATTTATTTTTATGAAAATGAGTATATTGATCATGTAAAAGATGTGATGCTTGAAGAAAAGCACCGATATTTTCCGGTAGTAGACTATAATCGCAGCGTAGTAGGATTGATCTCAAGGAAACAATTATTGACCTATAAGAAGAAAAAGGTAGTTTTAATAGATCATAACGAGCTGAGCCAAACCGTTAAAGGGATAGAGCAGGCTGATATCTTAGAAATTATTGATCATCATAGAGTAGGAGACATACAAACCGGAAATCCGATATTTGTGCGCAATGTTCCGGTGGGCAGTGCATCTACTATTGTAGCAAATATGTATTTTGAAAATAATATCAAACCGGACAAGCAGATTGCCGGGATTCTATGTGCTGCGATTATATCGGATACGCTATTATTTAAGTCTCCTACCTGTACGTCTATTGATATTAATATAGCATCATTATTAGCAGAAATTGCCGAAATAGATATCGAATCCTTTGGATATGAGATGCTTAAGGCAGGAGCTTCCATTACTAAAAAGACTCCGGAGGAGATATTAATCAATGATATAAAGGACTACAATTTAGGTAAGTATCGGTTTAGTATTTCTCAGATTAATACATTTGATTTGTCAGAGTTAAATGATAAGAAAAGTCAGTTGACACAAATTATGGCAGATAAAGCTGATAAAGAAAAGTATCATGCAGTCATACTGATTGTTACGGATGTATTAAGACAAGGTTCTGAATTGATGGTGGAAGGACCTGAAACAGACAAAGTAAGGATGGCATTCGGTATACATGATATGCAGCAGTCGGTGTTTCTTGAAGGAATCGTATCACGGAAAAAACAAATTGTACCTAGATTAACAATGACAATTTAAGAGTATATAAAAAAATGGAAATAAAATTTTGAAGGGTTTTATCATTTTATGTCGAATAATAAAAATAGCTTAATTTTAAAAATTATCGTAGAAGGGCTGTAGGGTGAGTTAATGGTTGATTTCATAAAAAAACACAGAACAACGATTATTCTTATTGGATTAGGGTTAGGAATTATCCTTTTTGCCTATTTGAGTATAAGTAATATAGGGGAGAGATTTTTTTCTAAAAATGATTCGCCTGACACGATGCCGGGAATAGAAGAGGACATGAAGAAGTTGCAAAATATTCCATTAAGCTTTGATCAATATATTATACAGCCTAGAATTAATACCAAAGTATATGAACAGCCGATCAAGGTTAAAGGAATCTATGTATCGGGTTGGATTGCAGGTACAAAGGCGAAATTTAACCAGCTTCTTGATATGGTAAACAGGACAGAATTGAATGCTATGGTAATAGATGTAAAAGAAGATAGAGGACAGTTAACCTATATGTCTACCAATGTAGCGCTAGCAAAAGAGGTTGGCGCGCCGGTTAATATGATTGCGAATATAAATCAATTCATGACAACGCTAAAGCAAAATAACGTCTATCCTATTGCGAGGATTGTTTGCTTTAAAGATGCGATTGCTAGTGCAAAAAGACCGGAACTTGCTATAAAGACGAAAGAAGGAAGTATATGGAGAGATAATAAGGGAAATGCATGGCTGAATCCATATAATAAAGCTGCATGGGACTATCTGATAGATATCTCAAAAGAAGCAGCACAACTAGGATTTAAAGAGATTCAATATGATTACATTCGTTTTCCCACTGATGGAAATGTAAAAATTATTAATTATGGTGAGGTTAGTAAAACAAAAGCAGAAGTAATTGCTGAATTTTTAGCTTATGCCGAGCAAGAGCTTAACCCATTGGGAGTAGATATATCTGCAGATATTTTTGGCATTGTTCCTGTCGTAGAAGGAGATTATGAAAAAATAGGTCAAGATCTGGAATTGGTTTCAAAAGATATTGATTATATTTGCCCGATGGTATACCCATCCCACTATGCCAATGTGGCGCAAAATGGTGTAGGTCAGAAGATAAATGGTGTCTTGTTCAAATATCCTGATTTAGATCCTTATGGAGTTGTATATCATACGCTCGTTCTTGCAAAAGAAAGAATAGACAAGAGTCAGGGCAAGGCTAAAATTCGTCCATGGCTGCAGGACTTTACTGCAAGCTATTTAAGAAAACCTAATTATCAGGTTTATGGAGGGGAGCAAATACGTCAGCAAATTCAGGCTACCTATGATTCGGGTTTCGAGGAATGGATACTATGGAATGCAGAAACGAAGTATACAGAACAAGGATTACTAAAACAATAAAGAAATTAAAGTAACTATTAATAAAAATATGGTAGTGTTAATAATTTAACATTTATACTTGAAAAAGTATCAAAAATAAGTTATATTATATATAGCTTAGAAATACTGTATACTTGATTATATCATGTGTTTTAAGGGTTGGTATACGCAACATATTATTTATATTTTGCAGGAGTATTGGGAATCTCTTGCAATTGGGGAGGGTCAAGATGTATAAAATAACTAGAAAAGAAGTATTGAACTCTCAGGTTAAACTGATGGATGTTTATGCGCCGGCAATAGCAAAAAAAGCAGAGCCCGGTCAGTTCATCATATTGAGAGTATATGATGAGGGGGAAAGAATCCCGCTTACTATTGCAGATTATGATAGAGAAAAAGGTACGGTTACTATCATATTCCAAGAAGTCGGAAAGACTACAAAGCTTTTGGGTGCTATGAATGAAGGGGATAGTATCCTGGATTTTGTAGGACCATTAGGAGTAGCATCACATTTAGAGGGATATAAGAAAGTAGCTGTTATTGGGGGCGGATTGGGGGCAGCAATTGCTTTCCCACAAGCAAAGAAGCTTCACGGCCTTGGGGCAGAAGTACATTCTATTGCCGGGTTTAGAAATAAGGATTTGGTTATCCTTGAAGATGAATTAAAAACGGTAAGCGACAAAGTAGTTATTGCTACTGACGATGGTTCAAATGGAAACAAAGGCTTTGTAACTGATATGCTCAAAGGGTTGATTGAAGAAGGTAATGAGTATGATTTGGTTATTGCTATTGGTCCTCTTATCATGATGAAGGTAGTATGCAATTTAACCAAACAATATGGGATTAAAACTATTATCAGTATGAATCCGGTTATGATAGATGGAACAGGAATGTGCGGCGGGTGCCGTGTGACTATAGGCGGAGAGACGAAATTCGCATGTGTAGATGGTCCTGACTTCGATGGGCATTTAGTAGATTTCGATGAAGCAATGAGAAGGCAGCGTATGTATAAAGAACATGAGAAGCTCTCCGGTGATAGACATGAATGTAGGATGGGGGGTATAAATAATGCCTAACATGTCGCTAAAGAAAGTAAGTATACCTGAGCAAGATCCGCAGATAAGAAATAAAAACTTTTTAGAAGTAGCTTTAGGCTATACTGAGGAAATGGCAAAAGAGGAAGCACAACGGTGCTTGCAATGCAAAAATAAGCCTTGTGTACAAGGATGTCCTGTAAATGTACAAATTCCTGAGTTTATTAACCTGATTGCTGAAGGAAATTTTGAAGCTGCATATAATAAGATAAAGGAAACGAATGCTCTTCCTGCTGTATGTGGCAGGGTTTGCCCACAAGAGTCGCAATGTGAACAATTATGTATAAGAGCTAAAAAAGGTGAATCGGTTGGAATAGGCAGACTTGAAAGATTCGCAGCTGATTGGCATATGGCGCATGGTAAAGATGAGAAAGTTGAGATACAACCTAATGGTAAAAAGGTTGCTGTAATCGGAGCCGGACCTGCCGGTTTGACTTGTGCAGGAGATTTGGCAAAATTAGGATATGAGGTTACTGTTTTTGAAGCTTTTCATACTCCTGGCGGTGTGTTAATGTATGGTATTCCTGAATTCAGACTGCCAAAGGCGATTGTACAAAAAGAAATTGATGCCCTAAAAGAAATAGGCGTAGATATAAAAACCAATATGGTTATTGGAAAGGTATATTCCATTGATGAATTAATGGAAGAAGGTTTTGAAGCAGTATTTATCGGCTCTGGTGCAGGGCTTCCAAGTTTTATGAAGATACCCGGAGAAAGTTTGAATGGAGTTTACTCTGCCAATGAATTTTTAACTAGAATTAATCTGATGAAGGCATATAAATTCCCTGAATGTGATACTCCGGTAAGGGTAGGAAAGAAAGTTGCAGTCGTAGGCGGAGGAAATGTGGCAATGGATGCTGCCAGAAGTGCGAAAAGACTTGGAGCAGAAGAAGTATATATTATTTATAGGCGTTCGGAAGCTGAAATGCCTGCAAGATTAGAGGAAGTTCATCATGCAAAGGAAGAAGGCATTCAGTTTAAGATTTTGACCAATCCTACACAGGTACTGGGAACAGAAGATGGTTGGGTACGGGCGATAGAGTGTGTTGAGATGGAATTGGGTGAGCCTGATGCTTCGGGAAGAAGACGACCTGTCACTAAAAAAGGATCCGAGCATGAAGTAGAAGTAGAAACTGTAGTTATCGCTATAGGACAATCTCCTAACCCGCTTATTAAGTCGACTACAGAAGGATTACAAACCCATAAATGGGGTGGTATCATTGTAGAAGAAGAAACCGGTGCTACAAGTAAGCCTGGAGTATATGCCGGCGGAGATACTGTTACCGGCGCAGCTACTGTAATACTTGCGATGGGAGCAGGGAAAATTGCAGCTAAAGCTATTAATGAACAAATAATTGGAAAAGGTAAATAATAAAAATAAATATTTGATGATGAATAAATAGCAAATAGTAATAAAGCATGAGGGTATACTAGTATCGAAGTCTAGTATACTCCCATGCTTTATTTGTTTGCTATTTTGCAATTTTTCTTGCAATTATTGCAAAATAGATTCTATTAAGAACAAGTAGAATAGGAATGTATACAATATACCATAAGGATAAGTGTTAGTTTCATTAATGTTAGCGGATTTAATGTGTTTTGACAGTAAAAAAATATTGATATCAAATTTGAAATTTTAAATAAAAAGTATTGCAAATTTTAATTATGTGCAATATAATTATAGTAAGTTTTGAGAACTTGTATTATTGACTATGTAATATGAGTTTTGACTAGTCTGTTTGGGGAAACGGATAAAGTCAGCAAACACCAATAATTAAAATATAGGGGGTAAATGAAATGTCTTTTAAAAATGCTTACTTAGTAGAAGTAATGGAAACCGTTATCAAGAGAAATCCGGCTGAACCCGAGTTTCATCAGGCAGTTAAAGAGGTACTAGAGTCCTTGGAACCGGTTGTAGAAAAACATCCGGAATTCGTAAAAGCCGGTATCATCGACAGAATTGTTGAGCCTGAAAGAATGATTTATTTCAGAGTGCCTTGGGTAGATGACAGTGGTAAGGTTCAGGTTAACAGAGGTTTTAGAGTACAGTTTAACAGTGCGATTGGACCTTATAAGGGCGGCTTGAGATTGCATCCATCTGTTTATGCAGGTATCATTAAGTTCTTAGGATTTGAACAAACATTTAAGAATTCTTTAACCGGTCTTCCTATCGGTGGTGCTAAGGGTGGTTCTGATTTTGACCCTAAGGGTAAATCAGATGATGAAGTGATGAGATTCTGTCAAAGTTTTATGACTGAGCTTCAAAGACATATCAGTGCTGATACTGACGTGCCGGCAGGAGACATTGGTGTAGGTGGCCGTGAAATTGGGTATATGTATGGACAATATAAAAGAATTAAAAATGAATTTACCGGTGTTTTGACAGGTAAAGGACTGACTTATGGCGGAAGTCTTGTAAGAACTGAAGCTACCGGATATGGCTTGTGTTATTTTACCGAAGAAATGCTGAATGCAGCAGGTAAATCTTTTAAAGATTCTACCGTAGTAATTTCAGGCTCCGGTAATGTTGCGATGTATGCAACGGAAAAGGCAACTCAATTGGGTGCTAAGGTTGTTGCATTAAGTGACTCCAATGGTTATATTTATGATGCAGAAGGTATTAAACTAGATACTGTGAAGAAAATCAAGGAAGTAGAAAGAAAGAGAATCAAAGAATATCTTAGCTATCATCCAAATGCAGAATATCATGAAGGATGTGCAGGTATTTGGTCAATCAAATGTGATATTGCACTTCCGTGTGCTACTCAAAATGAATTGGATGAAGAAGCTGCTAAGAAACTTTTTGCAAATGGTTGTTTTGCAGTAGCAGAAGGTGCGAATATGCCTTCAACTCCAGAAGCTGTTGAAGTATTCCTGAAGAACGGTATGCTCTTTGGACCTGCTAAGGCTGCTAATGCTGGTGGTGTTGCTACTTCAGCTCTTGAAATGAGTCAAAACAGCATGAGATATTCATGGACTTTTGAAGAAGTGGATGCTAAATTGAAGGATATTATGGTTAATATTTATAAGAATTCAGCAGCTGCTGCTAAAGAATATGGTCATGAAGGAAATTTTGTTGTTGGAGCAAATATCGCTGGATTTATGAAAATTGCGATCTCCATGTACGCTCATGGAATTGCTTATTAAATAACACTAAAAGAAAAAGCAATAAGGATTTTTCCTTATTGCTTTTTCTTTTTTTTCTCATCCCTTATTAGCTCTATTTCAAAAATATCAAAATCTATTTGTTCCATAAATGCATCTGCCTTAAAGGAAGCTCTCCCATAAACAGCAAAATCTTTCTTGTGTACCGGAAACCACAAGGGTTTCTGAATGTCGAATTCTCGACATATTTCGCTCAAGCATATATCTAATATCTGATTTTCAGA
>JBFWMP010000013.1:0-3486 GCA_050251575.1 Clostridia bacterium | reverse complement strand
AGGAAATATTTCTAAAAATATTGACAGCTTTTTCATGTGTGATACAATATATGGTGTAATATTTTTCACATTGATACAAAATATAGAATCAGGAGTGGTAAAATTGAATCTAAGTGAAAATGCTGTCAAGGTATTAGAAAAAAGGTATTTAGCCAAGGATGAGAAGGGTAAGTTATTAGAAACTCCGGATGAATTGTTCAAAAGAGTTGCAAGTGCGGTTGCACGAGCGGATAAGATTTATGATAAAAATAGCGATATAAGCAAAATTGAAGAAGAATTTTATGATATGATGGTTAATCTCGAATTTCTTCCGAATTCTCCCACACTTATGAATGCGGGAAGATCGTTAGGACAGCTGAGTGCGTGTTTCGTTCTTCCTATAGAAGATAGTATGGAAGGAATATTTGAGGCGATAAAAAATGCAGCCATGATACATAAAAGCGGCGGAGGCACAGGTTTTAGCTTCTCTCGTTTGAGAGCAAAGGGATCTACGGTTAATTCTACCGGTGGTGTAGCCAGTGGTCCGATAAGTTTTATGAAGGTTTTTAATGCTGCAACTGAAGCGGTAAAGCAGGGTGGTACACGACGAGGGGCCAATATGGGCATTCTTAGAGTAGATCATCCGGATATTTTGGAGTTTATCACCTGCAAGCAAGAGAATACTGAAATTAACAATTTCAATATTAGTGTAGGCATGACCGAAGATTTTATGAAGGCTGCCGAAAATGATAATACTTATGATCTGATAGATCCTCATTCTAAAGAGGTAGTCGGGAAGTTAAATGCCCGGGAAGTTTTCAATAAAATTGTAGATTCGGCATGGAAGAACGGTGAACCGGGTATTATTTTTTTAGACCGTTTAAACAAAGATAATGTGGTGCCGGAAGCAGGAGAAATTGAAAGTACTAATCCTTGCGGCGAGCAGCCGCTGTTACCCTATGAATCTTGCAACTTGGGATCAATCAATCTAGCCATCATGACAAAGATGAATAACAGTAAGCTCGAAGTGGATTATGAAAGACTGGAGATTACAGTAAGTAAGGCAGTACATTTCCTTGATAATGTGATAGATATTAATAAATATCCACTGCCGAAAATTGATGAAGTAACTAAGGCTACCAGAAAGATTGGATTAGGAGTCATGGGATTTGCTGATTTATTATTCAAGTTGGGCATACCTTATAACTCTTCTAGAGGGATACAGCTTGCGGAGAGAATCATGCATTTTATCAGTGAAAAGGGCAGAGAAGCGACTATAAAGTTAGCAGAACAAAGAGGAACTTTTCCATTATATGACAAAAGCATATATAAGGCTTTAGGTGTAAAGATGAGAAATGCAACGATTACTACCATTGCACCAACCGGAACACTTAGCATTCTTGCGGGAGTTTCTAGTGGTGTTGAACCGGTATTTGCATTGTCTTATATAAGAAATGTCATGGATAATGATGAATTAATAGAGGTTAATCCTATTTTTAACGAGACTGCCGTAGAACAAGGTTTTTATTCAGTAGATCTGATGAAGAAGATTGCGCAGGTGGGGCATATCGATGAGTTTAATGAAATTCCTCAGGGTTTGAAGGAGATATTTGTTACAGCCCATGAGGTTTCTCCGGAATGGCATGTTAAAATGCAGGCAGCGTTCCAAAGATATACCGATAATGCAGTATCTAAAACTGTAAATTTTAAGAATGACGCAACACGTGATGAAGTTGCAGACGTATTTAAGCTTGCATATAAGACCGGTTGCAAGGGCGTAACCAGCTATCGGGATGGCAGTCGGGACTTGCAGGTGCTCAATATCGGCAAAGTGAAGGGTAAGGAACAAGCTGGTCAAGCTGGTCAAGAAGAAGAACAGGGGCAGATGAATGAACATATTATGCCAAGACCTAGACCAAGTATTACTACCGGTTTTACTGAAAAGGTAGGGATCGGATGCGGCAATCTTTATATCACAGTAAATTATGATGAAGATGGTATTTGCGAGGTGTTTACAAACACTGGAAGAGCAGGGGGCTGCCCGTCACAGTCTGAAGCGACCAGCCGACTGGTTTCTATTGCTTTAAGGTCAGGTATGGATGTAAAGGCGATTGTAGAACAGTTAAAAGGAATAAGATGCCCTTCAACTATCAGACAACGTGATTTGAAGGTAATGTCTTGTCCGGATGCCATTGCAAGAGTTATCGAAAAGGTAATGAAGCTGCAAAATGGCAATGGTGATAAAGATATGCCATTGACTATAAAAGAAAAGACTAATGCTGCTTCTGATTATGAAGTGTGTGCCGCAAATAGTTCCTGTGATAACACTGAACTTGAATCAGTTGCTGTAGGCAAGTATTGTCCTGACTGCGGTAAGCTTGTAGAGCATGAAGGCGGGTGCGTGATTTGCAGAAACTGCGGATACTCTAAATGCGGTTAATTCCTTCGGATATTACACTTGAAGACCTTGATACTTAAGCAATTCAGCATTTGCATTATGTAAAATTATTATAAAATCAAATTTAATTTGAATTAATTATTTCTTAAGTTTACAAGACAGATATACTCAAATTCTTCAAACATCTAGCACGGAAGGCTATTGCTTTATTGCAACAGTCTTTCGTGAATTATATTATGTGAACTAAATGGGAGATATGTATTGCTTTAAATGTATAATATTTTCAACCACATTTATGTAATTTTAAGTTAATCCATATAGTTTCAATGCATAGTTATCTAGGATTTTCCCAGACTTTTTCAATATTTTACTTGATTTTTAGAGTAGTAATATTATCTACAGCATCTTATTTTATAATTGTATATTTTCCTAAAATATGCTAAAATACTAACAAAACGTATGCATAAAGATTTTAGTGCATGCAAATTAAGAGGTGATAAGCTTGACAAAAGACAAACAAGAGCTTGTATCTAAGATCATTGAGAAAAATGAGCTGTTTATTTCTGCTGAAAGATTGAAAAGCTACGGACTTAATACTTATGATATAGGTCTTTTGCTTTCAGACGGAAGACTTGAACGTGTTAAGAGAGGTCTATATAAATGGACACATCTTCAGCAAGAATATAATGAAATGGTAGAGGTGGCGGGTATTGTGCCGGAGGGGGTATTATGCCTTTTTTCTGCACTAAGCTTTCACGAGCTTACGACATATATACCAAAGGAATATAACGTTGCTATTCTACGAACAATGCGTAAGCCAGTACTGCCAAGTTATCCGCCCATCAGAATAGTATATTTGTCAAAGCAACGCTTTGATACAGGTATTATTGAAGTAAAAATTCAAGGATACAAAATTAAAATCTATGATCTTGAAAAAACGGTGTGTGATGCCGTTATATACCGGAATAAGATCGGTGTAGATATAGTTAAAGAGGTGATGGAAAGGTATATTCTAAAACCTCAGAAAAATTTACAGCGGCTCACAGAATATGCGGAGAAACTTAGAATCTTTAAAATGATAAAAACCTACTTGGAGGTACTCATATGAT
>JBFWMP010000012.1:21516-35604 GCA_050251575.1 Clostridia bacterium | reverse complement strand
ATTGGTGGTATCAAAAAAAGTGCTCTGAGGGTGAATGAACTGCCTATTGTCTATGCGACAAGGGATAAAGGAGGCCTTCTTGAAAAAGAAAATACAATAGACATTTTTACCTTGCTACGCACCAAGGAAGAAGCAAGTATGGGAGGAGGTATTTTTCTTGTAGTGAAATGCAGCAATGACTATTCACAGCATATTCTTATTAAGAAGAGTCTTATCGGGAACTACGATAACTCCGCCGCTGTAATGGTTCAACCTTATCACCTGTGTGGTGTGGAGTCTTCGACCTCCCTCATTACTTGTGCTCTTCTGGGTGTTAATACTGGTTCGTATGAACGTACCATGCGTTACGATCTGGTCCGCATCGCCAAAAAAGACCTTCCTGCCGGTACGCTGTGCACACATGACAGAGATGTCAACTTGATTACCAAAATTGTGCCTGCCTCATGCAAAGCACCCGATGCGCCTATTCCTGCCCATATGCTTAACCGTAATAAATTGAAGGTGGATGTAAAAGCTGGCCAAACCATTACCTATGAAATGGTGGAAGTGCCTGAAGACTCGCTGCTCTGGCAGCTGAGGGAAAAAGCCGAAGCCCATTTTTTGAAATAATCTGTAGATAGGAGGGTAAAGCATGATTTGTGACAGAATAGAGAACGCTTCCCGGTATTATTGCATGGGGCCACTCTTTGAAAAGGCATTACGGTATCTGCAGGATAACGACCTTTCCGTCCTTGCTCCCGGCATCTACGAAATTGACGGAAAAGACGTATTTCTGAAGATACAAAGCTATGAAACCATGGAGCCTTCTTTATGCAAGATTGAACTGCATGAGGTATATGCAGATGTACAGATGATCCTGGAAGGGCAGGAGGAAATAGGATATACCCATCGCGTGTACAGTACCCCCAAGATTCCTTATGATCCAACAATCGATATGGCTTTAGTCGAATGCGTGGAAATTGGCCCCATTGTAATGAAGCCAGGATGCTTTATTGTTGCTTTTCCACAGGATGCCCATCAGTCGTGCAGAATTAGCGGTACTGCTGGTCGCATCAAGAAAGCATTGATTAAAGTACGCATATAACTTTTTCCTTTCAGCGCTGATGTAGTTTGGCACATACGACATCATTTCAAAATTTACGGGCAGGGTTATTGTACCTGCCGGATAATTTAAAAGGAGGATAAGAATGACACAAATAACAGAAAGTAAACCTTTAGAAAACATGCCTTTGGGAAACAGACCTTTAGAGAATAAGTCTTTTATGAGCTATAATATAGCTGGCATTCCTCTTTATATGTTGGCCCCTATGGTACTTGCTATTTATGGCGCTATGGGACTTGGTATATTGTCCGACGATATTTTAGGTACGGTAACAGCCATGCTTGCCCTTGGAATTGTCCTTGGAGAATTGGGCGAGCGCATTCCTATCTGGAAGGATTATTTGGGAGGCGGAGGTGTTCTGGCTTTCCTTGGAAGCGCTTTGTTGGTTTATTGGAATATCCTTCCTATAAAATACACCGAAGCTATTACCTTTTTTTATGACGAGTACAGCTTCCATACCTTTTTTATAACTATGATGATTGTGAGTGCTGTTCTAGCTGTCAATCGAGGACAACTAATCAAAGCTTTCAGCGGATACATCCCTGCAATTATGGGAGGATTTTTAATGGCTGGGGTTTTTGGTTTACTTGGGGGAATGCTGTGCGGCATGGATATCAAAACAATCTTAACACTCTATATTCTTCCCATCATGGGGGGCGGTAACGGTGCTGGTGCGATTCCCCTTGCCCAGATGTGGGAATCTATTATGGGCAGCGGCAGAGACGCCTACTATTCCCAGGCTTTGGCAATCCTCATCCTTGCTAATAATTTCGCTATTCTCGGTGCGGTGGTTTTAAATATATTGGGTAAAAAATACCCGAACCTGACCGGTAACGGTGAACTGTTAAGAGATGCTGCCAAGTATATTGATCCTGTCGCCGAGGCAAAAAATACGGCTGCGGAGATTACCTTACATGATGTTGCGTCAGGGATGTTTATGGGTGGTGTCATTTATGCTTTGGCAAGTTTCCTGTCCGAGGTTGCGCTTCCCTCCATTGGAGGTATCCCAATTCACATGTATGCTTATATGGTTATTCTTTGCGCAATCTTTAACATCTGTAATTTTATTCCAGGTAAAATGAAACGCGGCGTAAAACAAGTATCATCCTTCCTTACTAAGCCTCTAATGTGGATGTGTATGGCAGGTGTCGGTATTGCCATGACAGATATTAGTGAGTTGTTGGCTGTGCTTAACATCAATACCCTTATAGTTTGTCTTTTTGTAATTACCGGTGCTATCATTGGAAGCGGTGCTGTGGGGTATATGTTTGGTTTCAATTTTGTGGAATCTGCTATATCAGCTGGTTTATGTATGGCTAACAAAGGCGGCAGCGGAGATATTCAGGTTCTTACGGCCGGCAAACGGTTGGAACTGATGAGCTATGCCCAGATTTCCTCCCGAATTGGCGGAGGGATCATTCTTGTAATTGCCGGCTTTATCTTTACCTTGTTTAAGTAGGGAAAATGTAGTGGCAGGTTTTCATACACATCCGCGACACATTATGTATTAAAGTATATATTTGATTTCAATACTGCATTAAAACAGAGCCTAATATTTATCTGTGAGTAGCCAGTATATAACATAACAAGTTATATACTGGCTATTTTACTTTACAAAAAGTAATGACTTATGAAAAAAGAATAATATGGGTATGATAATTTATAGAATATCCGAAAATATGCTTAAATTTCACATAGTACGTAGTTTGAATAATAAGTGGTAAGGAATGGGGAATACGATGGCAAACACACTGATTATAGTATACATCATTGTAGTGACTTTAACTGCTTTACTATTGATATACAAGATTTTTTTCAAGAAGAGAGAGGAGATAGGGGATATACAGGATGCACTGCTTAATCCGGAGGAACTGGTAAAGCATGCAATTGAAATAGCAGGAAATCATGATATTGCAGGATATGCAGCATCCCTCACTTGGATGATACCAAGAATGAATGATAACTTTTCACTAATAACAACAATATACAAAAGATTAAACGAAGATGTGAAAGGAAAAAAAGCGGCTGCTCCTGCTTCGGAATGGCTGCTTGATAACTATTATATTATTGAACAGCAGATTAAGGAAATAAGACAAAATCTAAATAAGAGATATTATTCTCAGCTGCCTGCTTTGAAAGACGGATCATTAAAAGGATATCCAAGGATATACGCTGTAGCACATGAGTTGGCTGCACATACTGATGGGAGATTTGACGAAAAAATACTTATTAGTTTTATTGAAGCATACCAGTCACAAAAGCGCCTATCCAGCGCAGAGTTATGGGCAGTAGCACCTATGGTTCGCATTGCTCTTATAGAGAATGTCCGCCGAATTTGTGAAAAGATTATGAAATCTCAAAATGAATATGTCCGGGCGGAAGAACTTGCAGGATATATTTTATCTAAAGCAGGAGAATCGAATGATAAGCTAGTTGATCTGTTAAGTGCAAAATTAGAAGGGGTTAAGGACTTGAGTCCGTCTTTTGCCGAACATTTGTTGAAAAATTTAAAAAGGAAGGGATCTCAGCTAATCCCTGTAATGAATTATATTGATGAAAGATTGAGGGAACAGGGAACAAGTGCTGAGCATCTTACTCAATTAGAGCATCAGCAACAGGCGATGAGGCAGATTTCTATAGGAAATTCCATTACCAGTTTGAGGGTAGTGTCTACATTAGATTGGTCAAACATCTTTGAATCATTAAGCCAGGTTGAGAGAATCCTTCGTGAAGACCCTGCAGGTGTATATTCTCAAATGGATTTTGCATCTAGAGACTACTACCGTCATCATGTGGAAAAATTATCATTAAGGGCAAAGGTTAGTGAAATTCAGATTGCGAGAAAAGCAATTGAATGTGCGCAGATAGCAGAACATGAAGGTACTCATGAAATACGGCTAAAGCATATTGGATATTACTTGCTTGGAAAAGGCAGAAATAAATTAAATGATAAAATTAATTACAGACCTGCGGGGTTTGATGCATTATTTGGTTTTTTTCAAAATCATCCTGTGTTAACTTATTTAGGTTCGATTACATTGGTTACTGCAGTAATAACAAGCATCTTCGCATATTATTCATATACAGCATCAGGAACTAGAATGTGGTCTGGTATACTAGCCGGTCTTGTAATAATCATTCCTGCCAGTGAGATAGCCGTTTCAATGATTAATTGGTTAAGTACACGGTGCGCTAGTCCTTTTATCTTGCCTAAGCTTGAGATGGAAGGGAATATTCCGAAGGAAGCAGCTACAATGGTAGTAATTCCGACATTACTTCCAAATAAAGAGCGTGTCAAAGATTTGTTAGGTCAATTGGAAGTTTATTATCTTGCTAATCGGGAAAGCAATCTTTACTTTTCTTTGGTAGGAGACTTTAAGGATGCAGGAGAAAAAGAACTTCCCGGAGAAGATGAAATCATTGATACTGCTGTTTCGGGAATAAGGGATCTAAACAACAAATATGCAAGGGAGCAGCATGTTTTTTTCTATTTTCATAGATATAGACAATTTAATGCTGTGCAGAATAAATGGATGGGATGGGAGAAAAAAAGAGGCGCACTGATGGAGTTCAATGCATTGCTTCAAGGTGCTCACGATACGAGCTTTTCAGTAATTACCGGTGAGTTGACGCAAATAATGCCCATAAAATATGTTATCACACTTGATGCCGATACGAATCTGCCGAAGGATACAGCAAGAAAATTGATTGGAACGATACATCATCCATTAAACCAGGCAATAGTGAATAAGGAATCCGGTATTGTTTCAGAGGGATACGGCTTGATTCAACCACGTATTAATGTCGATATTGTTAGTGCCAACAAGACATTCTTCTCACGAGTATTTGCAGGGCAGGGAGGCCTGGATCCATATACTACTGCGGTATCAGATGTATATCAAGATTTGTTTGGAGAAGGAATATTTACGGGGAAAGGTATATATGATTTAAATGTTTTTGAAGAGGTATTAAGGAATACCATACCTGAAAATACGGTATTGAGCCATGATTTACTGGAAGGCTCCTATGTGAGAACGGGATTGGTTACAGATATAGACTTTGTAGATGGATATCCGGCACGTTATAACGCCTATGCTGCACGCCTTCATCGGTGGGTAAGAGGTGACTGGCAGCTTTTGCCATGGCTAAAAAGGAAAATAAAGAATAAGCAAGGTGAGTTGATTAAGAATCCGCTTTCTGCTATTTCTAAGTGGAAAATTATCGATAATATGCGCAGGAGTTTGGTAACTCCTGCGGTTACGTTACTGGTGATTTTGTCTTTTGGAATATTGCCAGGCAGTATTTGGGTATGGTTGTTTCTAGGTATAACCTCTCTCGCTTTTACGTTGATAGCTGCTATGGTGGATTCAGTAATAGCTAAGAACTATAGATTTTGCGGTCAAAAAAGGTATTGCACGATTATCTATGGTTTTAAAGCTGCACTATATCAAGTAGGAATTTTATTTGCCTTTTTACCATATCAGGCGTATTTAATGGTGGATGCCATTATCAGGACTTTATACAGAGTTTTGATTTCGAGGAAGAATACTCTAGAATGGGTAACTGCTGCGGATGCAGAAAAACGCTTGAAAAATGATATCTTAAGTTTCTGGAAAAGAATGTGGATATCTCTTGTGATTAGCACCATTATCCCTGTTTTGACAATATTGTTTAGTTTAGAAGTATGGCCTGCAGCTGCATTGCTTTTTGTTGTTTGGGCAATTTCACCATTTATTGCATATCGCATCAGCATTATGGAGGAGGAGGAAGCGGTTGTAATATCTGATAAAGATAAGCAGGAACTGCGAAGATTTGCACGTAAGATATGGAGATATTTCGAGGATTTTGTTACTGAAGAAGATAATTATCTGCCTCCGGATAATTATCAGGAAGATCCGCCTAATGGTGTAGCTCATAGGACTTCACCAACAAACATTGGATTTTTGCTTATTTCCATTTTGGCGGCACGGGATTTGGGTTATATTGGAACACTCGAGCTTTGGGATAAATTGAATAAGACTTTGAAAACTACTGAAAATCTGGAAAAGTGGAAAGGACATTTGTATAACTGGTACGATACACGTACGCTTGAGATACTAAGACCAAGATATGTGTCAACAGTTGATAGTGGGAATTTTATTGGGTACTTGTTAGTATTAAAGCAGGGATTAAAGGATTATTTAAATAAACCTTTAATCGATGTCTCGCTTGCTTCGGGTTTGGAAGATACAATTATGCTTTTGTTGGAAGAAAGAGAAGGAGTCGACATTGACACTCAACTGCTGCATGAAACTGTACAAGAAAAGAAATTATCCCTTGCCAGGTGGAATAGAATTTTGTGTGAAGTGACTCAAAATATAAACAGGTTAAATGCCAATCATAAAAAGATTGAGCTCAAGTGGTTTGATAAATTGAATCATATGCTCGAGTCTTTTAATAGAGACATCAACGAATTGGTTCCTTGGATACGATTTCTTGATACTATGCCCGAAACAGTGCAGGAAGAAAGGGGTGCCTATGCGAAGCCATCCCGTGAAATAAAAAGCATTTTATCTGTACTTGAGCAGAAAGCAACACTTACGGGATTATATGGAAGTTACCAGAAAATTCAATCAGAGTTGAACGGTGTGATTGCTGCATTTGAGTCAATGAAAAAGAAGGGAAGTCAACATGAAGAGATATTATATTGGGCGAAAGCACTCAAGGAGAATATCATTACGGTAATAACGAATACAAGTGATTTCTATAAGTTATATAACGAATTAGTAGACCGCATTGACGTATTGATTGATCAAACTAAGTTTGCACCATTGTTTGATAAGAAACGCCAGTTATTCTCAATCGGCTATAATATTGAAGAAGAACAGATGACAAAATCATATTATGACCTTTTAGCTTCTGAGGCCCGCCAAGCTAGCTATATTGGAATTGCCAGGGGGGAAGTAAATCAAAAACACTGGCATAGGCTGGGACGAAATCTTACTTTGGTAAATGGATATAAAGGACTGGTGTCCTGGACAGGTACTATGTTTGAATATTTGATGCCGCTCCTGATTATGAAAAATTATAAGAATACGTTGTGGGATGAAACATACCGTTTTGTTATAGAAAGCCAAAAAAAGTATGGAAGACAGCGTCAAGTGCCTTGGGGTACATCAGAGTCGGGATACTATGCTTTTGATATTCAATTGAATTATCAATATAAAGCTTTTGGGGTGCCTGAATTGGGACTGAAACGTGGTTTATCAAATGATATGGTTGTAGCGCCGTATGCTACTGTAATGGCTTTAATGGTTGATCCTGCAGGAGCAGTTTTAAATATTAAGGAACTTAAGAATGGAGGTATAGAGGGACTTTATGGCTTATATGAGGCTATAGATTATACGCCGGAAAGATTAGTGCATGGACAGAGCAGCAGTGTAGTCAAGAGTTATATGGCACATCATCAGGGAATGAGTCTAATTGCTTTAGTGAATTATCTGAATGATAATATTATGCAGCAAAGATTTCATTCTGACCCAATGATTAAATCAGTAGAGCTCCTGCTGCAGGAAAGAATACCTACCAGGGTAATCATGACAAAAGAATATAAGGAAAAAATTGAGCCGTTTAAAAAGATTGAACAGGTGCATGAGGAGGTTGTGCGTGTATATAAAGAACCGGCATATCCTCTGCCAAATGTTCATATTCTATCCAACGGAAACTATTCAGTCATGATTACAGACAAGGGTTCCGGTTACAGCAGAAATCAGGGTACAGCTGTATCCAGATGGAGGGAAGAACTATATTCGGATCACTATGGCATGTTTTTCTATATTCAGAATATTAATTCAAATAATGTATGGTCTGCAACTTATGCGCCGTACTATGATGAGACAGAAAAATACAAGGTAGTGTTTTCATCAGACAAGGCTGAATTTATGCGCAAAGATGGCAGCATAGATACACATACGGAAATAGTTGTATCACCGGAGGATAGTGCAGAAATCAGGCGTATTTCGCTGACAAATCATAGTGAATATACCAGGGTATTGGAAGTAACCAGTTATTTTGAAGTGGTACTAGCTGCTCAGTCGGCAGATGTTGCACATCCTGCATTCAGCAATTTGTTTGTAAGAACAGAATTTATGCATGAATATAATTGTTTGCTGGCAAATAGAAGGCCGAGAGAAGAAGGGAAAAATGCTACTTGGGCTGTTCATGCTGTTACAGTAGAGGGTGAGGCAGTGGGTGGTATACAGTATGAAACCGATCGGGCAAAGTTTATAGGAAGAGGAAGGGATTTATCAAATCCACTTGAGATGGATGTTGACCAGCCCCTTTCCGGTACGGTAGGACCTGTACTTGACCCGATTATGAGTCTTAGATGCAGAGTGCGGATTGAACCGGGTCAAACAGCTCGGATAGCTTATATTACCGGTATCAGTGATAGTAGAGAGGAAAGTATTAAGCTAGCTCAAAAATATAAGGATATGTCTTATGTTTTACGTGCATTTGAATTGGCATGGACTCGAAGTCAGGTTGAATCCCAATATCTAGGGATTAAAGCTGTTGAGGAAGAAGTTATACAGGATATGATACCCCAGATCTTATATAACAGCCCTCTGCGTAGACAAATGGAGAATGTCATTCAAGGAAATGTAAAAGGACAGTCTGGTTTATGGGCATATGGCATTTCGGGGGATAATTCGATTGTACTTGTAATTATCAACAAGACAGATGAAATAGATATCATTTACCAATTGTTAAAGGCACATGAATACTGGAGAGTAAAGGGATTGCATATTGATCTGGTAATATTAAATGAGGATGAAGGAAGTTATACGCAACCACTGCAGGATATGTTGCGTGATGCAATATCTATTAGTCATGCCCGTGATTTACAGGATAAACCGGGAGGTGTATTTATTCAGGCAGGTAAGACAATGCCACAAGAAGATAGAATACTTCTAATGACAGCGGCGCGTATGATATTAAACGCAGATGCCGGGACTTTGGCTGAACAAATTAAGTTAAAAGACAATGATGATAGTTTACCGGTCATTAAACAGTGGAAACAGCAAGCCACGAAATATGTACAGACGAAACTTGGACTGCCGGAGCTTGTATATGATAATGGGTGGGGCGGATTTACCAAGGATGGAAAGGAATACGTAATACATCTAAAAGAAAATCAGATGACTCCTGCCCCCTGGAGTAATGTCATATCTAATGAAAGATTCGGATTTTTAGTCACTGAATCGGGGGGAGGATATACTTGGGCGGAAAATAGCAGAGAGAATAAATTAACGCCATGGTCTAATGACCCAGTTAGAGATCCTGTAGGAGAAGCTTTTTATTTAAGAGATGAAGATACAGGGGAATACTGGTCGGTGACACCTCATCCGATACGTGAGGCAGAACCATATATCATTACCCATGGCTATGGATATACAGTATATGAGCATACCAGTTATGGTATTCACCAGACATTAACTGAATTTGTGCCACAAGATGAGTCGGTGAAAATCTGCATTCTAAGTTTGCGAAATTTATCAAGTAATAGACGAAACTTAAGTGCAACGCATTATATAAGACCTGTGTTAGGAGTGAGTGATCAGTCCACTGCACCATATATCACAACAAGTATTGATCAGGAGACCGGTATACTCGTGATTGAAAATAAGTATAATGCGGATTATCCCGGTGGGATAGCTTTTATGGATGTATCGGAAAAAGAGCGTACATTTACAGGTGACCGCAGTGAGTTTATAGGTGAATTTGGAGATTTGAGTGCACCTATAGCGATGAATAGGGAGAAACTATCTAATCATTTAGGGGCAGGTTATGACCCTTGTGCGGCAATGCAGATAGATATCAGCTTGAGTCCAAACGAGGAAAAGAAGATAATATTTATGCTCGGGCAGAGTAGGAATTGGGATGAAATACTATCAATTAGCTCCAAGTATAGAGATATTGATAGGGCAGAAAAAGCACTGCAATGTGTAAAAGAGTTTTGGAATGATAAGCTTAATGCTGTAAAAGTGAAAACACCGGATCATTCTATGGATTTAATATTAAATGGATGGTTATTGTATCAAACCATATCATGCAGAATATGGGCAAGGTCCGCCTTCTATCAATCGGGTGGTGCTTACGGGTTCAGAGACCAGCTTCAAGATGTCATGGCAACCGTTTATGTGTTGCCTGAACTGGCACATATGCAGATATTGCGGCATGCTGAACATCAATTTGTCGAAGGAGACGTTCAACACTGGTGGCATCCGGCAACAAACCAGACAGGTGGAGCCGATAAAGGGATACGGACGAAGTTCTCTGATGATCTTGTATGGCTTCCATATGTGACTGCCGACTATATTGAAGTTACACAAGACAGTAGCATACTGGATATTGAAATGCCGTATATTGAGGATGAACTTCTTGGTGAAGAAGTGGATGAAAGGTATAATATTCCTCGTATTTCGCAGGAAAAATCGTCAATATATGGGCATTGTATAAGAGCTATTGAACGTGCATTGAAATTTGGTGTTCATGGCATTCCTCTTATGGGCTCGGGTGACTGGAATGATGGAATGAGTACAGTCGGAAATAAAGGCAGGGGAGAAAGCATATGGCTAGGTTGGTTTCTTTATAATACACTTTCTCGGTTTATCCCAATATGTGAAGCGCAAAAGGATTTTGAAAGAATTGAGCGATATAGAAATATTTCCCAGGAAATAGCAGATTCTATGGAAAAGAATGCATGGGATGGATCTTGGTACCGAAGAGCATACTTTGATGATGGGACTCCTATGGGGTCTGTACAGAATACGGAATGCAAGATTGATTCATTGGCACAATCATGGTCAATAATATCCGGTGCAGGTAGACCTAAGCGATCTAAAGGAGCAATGGAAGCATTGGATCACTATCTCATCAAGAAAGACGAAGGACTCATTATGCTGCTTACTCCGCCTTTTGATAAGGGTGAGCTTAAACCGGGTTATATCAAAGGTTATGTACCGGGTGTTCGTGAAAATGGCGGACAATATACGCATGCAGCAATTTGGGTGGTTCTCGCATTTGCGAAGATGGGACAAGGCGATAAAGCATGGGAATTGTTTAATATGATTAACCCGGTCAATCATGCACGTACTCCAATAGAGGCAGCACGATATAAAGTTGAGCCATATGTGATGGCAGCAGATGTATATGCCGTTGATCCTCATATCGGGCGGGGGGGCTGGACATGGTATACCGGTGCCGCCGGATGGATGTATAGGGTAGGAATTGAACATATTCTTGGATTAAAAAAATGCGGTGAATCACTGATTATTGATCCATGTATTCCACAAGAATGGGAAGAATACGGGATGGAATATAGATATAGAGATTCTAAATATATCATAAGTGTTAAGAATCCTGACAAGGTCAGTAAAGGTGTGAAAACCTTAAAAATCGATGAAACGATCATAGAAGATAGGACTATACCACTAAATGGTAATCAAAAAGAATATCGTGTAGAAGTTGTATTGGGCAAGTAAAAGCTAAGAGTTATATATCATCATAAGATCAATGAGATATGAGTGTACCGAAAAAGTCAAGATTTGTGTCATTCTGAATGAAGTAAGTGAAATGAAGAATCTTTAAAGTTGCTTCAATGCTTAGATTCTTGCTCTAATCAGAATGACATTCTTGACTTTTTTTGTATTGTTTTATTTTTTCAGTGATTTGTGAATATATTTTTTGTTAAATATGCCAAATAAATTCGTCAAAATATGACAAAGTTTTCATTTAATAATTGATTATAAACAGAATGGTATAGTATAATATCAGTATATTGGATAGTGTGAAATTTATTGGGGGGATATACGTATTTTGCCTAAACAATGAAGTATATTGGTATTAGTTTGGGGGGAGTGGCAGGTTTGGCTATAATAGATGTTATAAAATTTAACGGCATAGCTAACCGTAATTGGCTGGTTTATCGTTATCCGGGAGATAGTTTTGTTTTTGGCACGCAACTTATTGTTAATGAGGGTCAAATAGCTGTTTTTGTTAAAGGCGGAAGGGCTCTTGACTATTTTTCAGCAGGTACTTATACTCTTAGCACTCAAAATATTCCTATTTTACAGTCGTTAATTAATATTCCATTTGGTGGCAGAACTCCTTTTACGGCAGAAATATATTTTATAAATAAGACTGCAAAGTTAGATGTGTTATGGGGAACGAGTGATCCTATAAGTTTGATTGATCCTAAATATGCCGTCAGATTGCGGGTACGTGCATTTGGCCAGTTTGGAATTAGAATTTCTGATTATCGAATATTCTTGACGGAACTTATAGGTGCTGTTGGCAATGATCGGATTGTTAAATATGATACCGTGATTAACTATTTCAAAGGTGTTATTGTAAACAAGGTCAAAACTATTATTGCAGATATAATTATTAATCAAAAAATATCTGTTCTTGAAATAGCTCCGAGACTGGAAGAAATGTCAGATATATCTCAAAAGCGTCTTTCTAGTGAATTTGAACGTTTCGGTATAGAAATAGTAAATTTCTATTTTTCATCAGTTAATTTTCCGGATGAAGATTTTGCAATAATTAATAAAATACTTGGTGAGAAGGCGGCCTTTGACATTATAGGAGATAATCGTTATAATGTTAAACGGTCATTTGATGTTATGGAAACTGTTGCCGGTAATGAGAGCGGAGGCAATATTGCTGCTGCCGGTATCGGTTTAGGTCTTGGTGCAGGGGCAGGATTAGCTGTTGGGAATACATTTGCAAATGCAGCCGGCAGTGTTATGAGCACCCCGGCGAAAGCACAAACATGCAGCAAGTGCGGAGCAATGAACGCAGAAGGAACTAAATTTTGTTCTGACTGTGGAGAGAAACTTGTGACTGCAAAAATTGAATGTTATTCATGCAGAACCTTGGTTGATGACAATGTGAAGTTTTGTCCGAACTGCGGCAATTCTATGACTAAGAGAATTTGTCCAAGCTGCAATAAAGAAAACACACCTGGAACAAAGTTTTGTTCTGAATGCGGAACTAAATTGGGGGGTTGAATATGGATGAGGGTAACTTTTCAGTATCCAGAATATTAAGGTTGCTTGGATGCCTAGTCTTGGACATTGCTGTACTAGTTGCATTTTTTAAAGTATTTGCGTTTTTTTCGATTCTTGCTCCCGCAAAATCAGTTTTAATGTTAATGGTTTTACTTATAGGGCTCATAGTTTCTAATGGGGCAATTGTTTTTCCGGATATACTATTTAGAAAAATTGGAATAGCTTTTCCAACATCGATTATTATATTGTCAGTGATGTATACCATTGTTTCTAATATTCTTTCAGTTTTCTTAATTGCAGGAAGTATTATTTGGTACATAGTTTGGGAATTAAGTATCTTTGCTGTTTTTATTGGGGTATTCTCAATTATTGCATCTTTTTCGAAACGCGCATGGGATGATATTAAGAGAGTTGAGTTGGAGCAGGATGAAAAAAATTCGATTAACGTGCAGTTAATGGAAATTGAAGCTGCGATTATTGCGAAACAAAATGATGACGGAATATTGCCAATTTTTAATTCTTTCAAAGAGTTAAAAAGACGTATGAATGCTTCAACTCCATTCGGAAGAATGGCAGGAAATAGCAAGGCAATAGATATTGAGAATGTAATAAAGAGCAATTTAGTAAGTGTGCAATCGAAAATTCAATCTAATTTAACCGATGAAGGTTTAGCAGATGTTCAGAGATTGCTTGATGATACACGAAGGCTTGTTGTTAATAGGGAAGCAATAAATATTAGATAAAATATGATGAAGGAGATGTTCGTATGAGCACAAAAAATTGTCCATCTTGCGGAGCACCGATAGCATTGGATACAACAGAATGTAAATATTGCGGAGAAAAGATGGTTGCTAGCCAACCTCAATATGCACCGCCGCAGGCACCCCAATATACACCCCCCCAGGCACCCCAATATACACCGCCGCAGGCACC
>JBFWMP010000012.1:0-21416 GCA_050251575.1 Clostridia bacterium | reverse complement strand
CAGGCACCCCAATATACACCGCCGCAGGCACCACCGGCATATAATTCCGATGCCTATACTTCTAATAAAAGTAAAACTACCGCCGGTATACTTGCTATTCTAATCGGTGGTCTTGGAATACACAAATTCTATTTAGGGAGAATAGGTTGGGGTATTTTATATATACTTTTTTGTTGGACTTATATTCCGGCTATAGCTGGTGTAATCGAAGGAATTATTTACCTAACATCAAGTGAGGAAAAGTTCTATTATAAATATGTGAAAAAATAAGCTATATAGGACTTGGAAAGTCGATAAGTAAAAAATACCTATCGGCTTTTTCATATGGGGGCATTGAAAAATATAGATAGTATCGTATCAGACAAACTTTTTGTTAAATAGAATTTTAGGGGAAGATAAGATTGAAAGTGTATTTAGACGAACAATTAAAAGAATATCATATAGAAATTATGGTGGGAAAATAATATTAAGCCTAAGGTGATAGATGTTATCTTAGGCTTAACTTTTGCACAATTTTAAAACCATAGATGTGAGAATTTGAGATGTGAAAGTCGATTTTTGAAAGAGGTTTTTGACTAACCGGTAGAATATAAACAGAGTTCTTAGCTATAGGGGCAGTGTACGTTGGCATACAATAGTTGCATAATTATATTGTAAATAATATAATGATATAATCATCTACAGGGTCAGCTTGGTAGATCCAAGCAAAAAGAATAGCTTGAAGGGGGCATCATATTGATAAAATATATAATTTTTGATTTTGATGGAACATTGGCAGACTCGCAAGAAGTGGGTATATCCGCAGCGAACCGGCTTGCAGAGAAGCACAAGTTTAAAAAGATAGAGCAAAAAGATATTCAACATTTAAAAAATCTTTCTGTTACAGAGAAGTTTAAATTTCTTAATTTTCCACTATATAAGATACCATTTTGGTCAGCGGAGTTCTACAATTTGTATAAGCAGTCTATTAAAGAAATTGTTTTATTTAATGGAATGGAAGAGGTATTAGAGGAGTTGCATAACACAGGTTACCATATAGCAATTATATCTTCGAATTCTGAACATAATATCAGAGAATTTCTTCAAAATAATCAAATAGATTATATTAAAGAAATATTTTGTTCAAATAAAATTTTTGGGAAAGATAAGATTATTAGAAAGTTTCTAAAGATGTATATGCTTAAAGAATGTGAAGTAATCTATATTGGAGATGAATTAAGAGATATTATGGCATGTAAAAAGTCCGGCATAAGAGTTATTTGGGTAGGATGGGGATATGATATAATAGAGATGGTGAAGAAGGAAGATCCGAACTATATGGTCAATAAACCAGAAGAAATTCTCAATATAGTGTATAGATTAAATAATCAACAAAGTGCTTTAAATAGCTTTTGACAACGAGAGAAAAATGAGATAAAATATTAAAAATTTACTAATTTACTCAGGAGGATATAATATGGCTTATATTTTTGATAATGTGTCTAGAACATTTAGTGAATATTTATTAATACCAAACCTTACAACAGAAAAATGCATTCCAAGTAACATTGATTTAAGCACTTCGATTGTAAAATACAAAAAAGGTGAAGAGGCTGACTTGAAGTTAAACATTCCTATTGTATCTGCTATCATGCAGTCTGTATCAAATGATACTCTTGCCATAGCACTGGCAGGATGCGGCGGATTAGCCTTTATTTATGGTTCCCAGTCTATTGAGAGTCAGATTGAAATGGTAAAGAAGGTAAAAAAATATAAAGCAGGCTTTGTTGTAAGTGATTCTAATTTAACGGTAGAGAATACTTTGAAAGATGTCTTGGAATTAAAAAACAGGACAGGACATGCTACTATTGCTGTAACAGAAGATGGTACTTCCACCGGTAAGCTTCTTGGCATCGTGACCAGTAGGGATTATAGAACCACTAGAGATTCCTTGGATAAAAAGGTGCGTGAATTTATGACACCATTTCCTAATTTGATTGTGGGACAATTAGGGATTAGTCTAAGTGAAGCAAATGATATCATATGGGATCATAAATTAAACTGTTTACCTATTGTAGATGCACAGCAAAAGCTGCATTTTATGGTATTCAGAAAAGATTATGACGATCACAAACAGAATCCTTATCAGTTGTTGGACAAGGAAAAGCGTTTGATTGTGGGTGCGGGTATTAATACAAGAGATTATAAAGAAAGAGTAGCTGCATTAGCTGAAGCAGAAACAGATATACTTTGTGTGGATTCATCCGATGGGTTCTCAGTGTGGCAAAGAGAAACGATACAATTTGTAAAAAGTAATTATAATATCAAAATAGGCGGCGGAAATGTCGTAGATAGAGAAGGCTTTTTATATCTTGCTGAATCCGGGGCAGATTTTGTAAAGGTAGGTATTGGAGGAGGTTCAATATGTATCACCCGTGAACAGAAAGGAATAGGAAGAGGGCAGGCAACAGCTGTTATTGAAGTAGCAAGAGCAAGAGATGATTATTACAAAGAGACAGGAATCTATATACCGATTTGCTCAGATGGGGGAATTGTGCATGATTACCATGCAGTGTTAGCCTTAGCAATGGGTGCTGATTTTGTAATGATGGGCAGATACTTTGCAAGATTTGACGAGAGTCCGACTAAGAAGGTTAAACGTGGGAATAGCTACGTGAAAGAATACTGGGGCGAAGGCTCTAATAGAGCAAGAAACTGGCAGAGATATGATATGGGAGAGACTCAAGGTTTGAAGTTCGAAGAGGGTGTAGATAGCTATGTTCCTTATGCTGGAAAGTTAAAGGATAATCTTGACGTAACGCTGGGTAAAATAAAATCAACCATGTCAAGTTGTGGTGCCAGCTCAATACAAGATCTGCAGAATACATCAAGAATCACATTGGTTTCATCCACCAGTATTATTGAAGGCGGCGCGCATGACGTGATTCTAAAGGAAAATGATTATTGATTTTCTTGAAAGGTTAGTAACAGATGAAAAAGTTAAGCAGAAATTACTATAACCGTGATACACTTGAAGTAGCGAGGGATCTATTAGGCAAGTACCTTGTACATGAAATCAACAAGAAGAAATTAGTGGGTAAGATTGTAGAGGTAGAGGCTTATAAAGGGTTAGAAGATAAAGCTGCACATTCTTATAGCGGGAAAATCACCAAGAGGAATAAAATAATGTTTGGACCGCCTGGATTTTCATATGTTTATCATATCTATGGGATGTATCAGTGCATGAATGTAGTAGTTGAGAGAGAGGGCAAACCCTGTGCCATACTCATAAGAGCTATTGAACCGATTGATGGGAATGATATGATGGCACAAAATAGATTTAATAAAAGCTACAATGAGCTTGATGACAAGATGAAAACAAATGTTTCTAACGGTCCCGGGAAGCTTTGTATCGCATTGGGAATAACGATAGAGCAATATGGTGAGGACTTATGTGGTAATATATTGTATATTACCGAGGGAGATAAAATAGCACATGAGCAGATTGTGGCAACAACCAGGATTAACATAGATTATGCAGAAGAAGCGATACATTATCCATGGAGGTTTTATATAAAAGATAATAGATTTATTTCAAGAAAATAGAAATGGTAAATGCAATAATTTTCTGGGGAGGATACTGAGTATGATGAAAGTTGAGCGTAGTCAGAAATATGGTTCTCGGAACATTAAGAAGAAGGCAAGCAGCAAAAGTATATTCATAGTTTTTATTGTCACCATGATTATACTTGCTGCTATAGCTTTATACTTTTCAGGATTTTCTGCTGGGAAGTTCTTCATGCTATTTGCATCAGAAGTGTTGGGTGTCATATTACTTTTTTGTGTATTTCTATTAAGTGTCAGCAAAGGCAGAAAGCCAAGTGGAAATGTGGGAGTGCAAAAAATACCTGCTGATGAAGAAGATTCAAGTCTATATATGCCTGCGGGGGGCAGGCGTAAGACGCATAAGTTGATAAAGCTGGATAAAACAAATTTTAATTGGTCTGATGAGGATATCTCAAAAAAGCCAAAAAAAGTTATCCAAAATAATGAAAGGCAAGAAGAAAAAACTTTTCATTACCGTTCACCTTTTGAACCAATCAATCCTCCTGCAAATTCAGAACAGGAGCAATCGGGGAAGCAATAGTGCAACATGATAGAACTAATGAATTTGGATCACTATCGGATACTACTTGGTGCAAATTGTCAGTGGTCATAATGCTTAACATATGATACATTATTAATTGCGTATGCTCCTTTATGTAGTTTATTATAAACAAAAACATAATTGGAGCAATTTTTATACAATATAAGCTTTGGATTCGAGGTGTTTTCATGACAAATGCTACACAAATGTTATCATTGATTATAGATAATATTGAAAAAGTTATCGTTGGAAAAAGGCGCTCTATTGAGTTAATGGTTATTTCTTTAATGTGTGGTGGGCATATTTTGATTGAAGATGTGCCGGGAGTAGGTAAGACGACGATGGTATCATCTCTCGCAAAATCGTTAAATCTGGAATTTAAAAGAGTACAATTCACTTCTGACATATTGCCGTCAGATATCATCGGTCTAACGATATATGACTCGAAAAGCACCAAGTTTCATTTTCATCCAGGAGCAGTTATGACCAATATTTTGTTAGCCGATGAAATAAACAGAACATCTCCTAAAACTCAATCGAGCTTGCTTGAAGCTATGGAAGAAAGACAGATAACAGTCGATGGCAATACTTATAAGCTTCCATCACCATTTATCGTATTAGCGACACAAAATCCTATTGAGTATATCGGAACTTTTCCATTGCCGGAAGCGCAGTTAGACAGATTCTTTATGAAAATTAAGATTGGATATCCGGCATATCAAGAGGAAATGAAAATATTAGAGCGGTTTCGGGGCAGCAATCCATTATATCAGTTAGAGTCTGTAGCTGAAGCAAAAGATATTGTGTTATTACAGCAATTAGTCGAACAAGTTCATGCACACCAATCTATTCATCAATATGTTGTAAATATTATTAGGGCAACCCGTAACCATGGTGATATCGAGCTAGGTGTAAGCCCAAGAGGCTCATTGGCATTACTTCATGCTTCGAAGGCATGGGCAATATATCAGGGAAGAGATTATGTTATACCGGATGATGTTAAATTGATGGTGGTACCTGTACTAAGCCACCGTATCATTATGAAGCCTGAAGCAGGTCTAAAGAATTCGGATGCTGTAACGGTGCTTGAATCAATATTAAAGGCAATTAATGTACCGATAGGAGATTGAGATTAAGAATAAAAGCAGGATGACATGAATTCAGACTATTTGAGTGGCCGTTGATAATATGAACTTTTTAGAATCTGAATCTAATCTCTCAGAAGTGGAGGTTAAGATGACTAAACGAAATGTTATATACTTTATCGTATTTATATGCGTTTTGATATTAGCTCTATACAGGGAAGAAAAAATATTGTATACATTAGTTTTTACAATTATGATATTGCCTTTGCTATCATTGATATTTCTGATTATTACTGTCTTAAAATATCGGTATACTGAAAGATTAGATAAGATGGAGATAATAAGAGGAGATGTGATCAAATATTCATTGGATGTCTATAATAAAGATTTCTTCTTATATCCGTTTGTTAGAATGAGCTTCTATTCGGATAGCTTTACGGCAAAGTCGGTTTTTAGCGATGAGGTATTTTATATTCTGCCTAGAAGCAAATATCATATAGAAAAAGAAATAATATGTGACCATATTGGGAATTATGATGTTGGCGTCAGACTAGTGGAGTTTAGAGATTATTTTGGGTTTTTTAAGCTATCACGCACTTTCCATAATAAACATAAAAAGATAAGTATTTTGCCTAGAATAACAGAGCTTAATCATTTTAAGGCATTATCAATGGTAAGCAGTGAATCTTCTCATTACGGCAGCAGGTTTGGAATGGAAGACTATTCCGAGATCGCAGAAATAAAAAAGTATACGTCGGGATTGCCGCTTAAAAAGATTCATTGGAAGCTTTCAGCAAAAAGAAATGAACTTATGATAAAAGATTTTAATGCATCACAAAATAGTTCGGCTTATTTGTTTATAGATATTAATAGATTAATCAGCAATAAACCGAATGATATGTTTCTAAAAGATATTATCATAGAATCAACTCTTGCGATACTAAAGTTTTGCCTGAAAAAGTCCATATCTATTCATGTTAGCTTTAATGATATGAATTTTTCAAAATTAAGGGTAGACAGTAAGAAAGATTTTAATTGCGTGTATGATAGGTTGTTTAAAATGGGCTTTGAAGGAATATCACCTTTTGCTGATATGTTTAACAGAAATAAAGGACAGCTATTGGACTTTAATAACCTCATTATTATTGCTGCTGATTATACAAATGATTTATTTGACAGTTTAGTGAAGTTAAAACTTTCAGGTAAAAGAGTTACCCTGTTAAGTTCTGTATCATCTAAACCTTTTATTGAGTCATATTGTGATATTTTTTTAGAGGGGCTGCTGAAGAATGGTATTAATGTTTACAAAGTCAGCCATGCAGACGAGATCAAAAAAGCATTGGAGATATAACTATGAAGGCAAATAATATAAGCAGGTTAGTGATTTATAATTTAATTGCTTTGATATATAGCTGGACTATAGTATTTTCTATCACATATTCCATGAATCTCCAAATACCAAAGCTTCTGGTATTGAGATATTGCTTTGTTACGATATTATTATTGAATTTATTATTTATTAACCGCATTACAGTTTATTTAGGGATTGGTTTAGCAATCTTTGCCGGCTTATATTATGGATATCAGTTAATAGAATTGAAGCTTGTTCAAAATATGTTCTCTAAGATAAATGAGTTTCTAATATGGATATATGATTATATCGTTGGAATTCAAGCTATAAATCCTTCTTTTAAGATATATTTTGTGATTATGTTAACATTAATAGTAGCTGGTATGACTTTTTTGTTAGTGGTGAGGCATTATAATTTTTATATACTGCTGGCAGTCGGACTTGCATATTACCTTGTTACGACTATCTTGGATTTCAAAATGTATGAGCAGGGATTTTCAATATATCTGTTTTGTATGATTTGTCTATTTGGCAGGGAAGTGTTTAATAAAAGAATCAGATACCTGCTGCCGGACAATTCCCGATATCAGGGGCATATCTATGTGCTATGGGCGATGCCTTTTGCGGTATTGATTATACTGCTAGCCTCATCTATATCAATAGAAGATGATTATAAAAGGCCAGAGTGGATGGATAATGGGGCTGCAGCATTTAATGATTGGTATCATGAACAGAGTTGGTTTGAAGTCTTTGATAACTGGAAGGGAAGTGACTTTTCACTGGCTTCGACAGGCTTTCAGCCTGATAGAAATGCTGTCGGAGGAAATATTAAACTGGATGACAGCTTAGTTATGAAGATAAAAGCAGATCATAGGGTATATCTAAAAGGGTCAATCAGAGATTATTATACAGGAAAAGGCTGGATTAGCACCGCAGTTGAAGAGTTCTCTGTTGATGGCAATGATATTGATGATTACATTACTGATAATTATTTCAGCAATAACAGGTTGTTTTTTGATATACTTCGGCAAACAAGGTATCGGAGGCAGAGCAATCAGCTTTATGAGCAGGTATTCCAGCATGGAAATGCACAAATTCAGCATATAAACTTTAGAACGAATACACTTTTTTATCCTGACAATATGATTGAACTTTTACAATCTAATAATGGGCAAGAGTACCTTTTCCTTAACAGTAATGCTGAATTTTATTTCGAAGGTAATGCAAAAAGTGATAATTATTATAGTCTAAGGTATAGAATGGTAGATAGGTCAGATCCTGTAGTGGAAGAGCTTCTTAGGATGAGTTCACCGGAGATAATCCAACCATCGCTTAACAGAAGCAAGAACTTGAAGAAAAAATATGAAGAAATTATCGCTCAATACAGCAATCAGGACAATATCACTCCAAAGGTTTCAGAACTTGCTATGGAGATTTCGAAAGATTATAACAACAGATATGATAAAGCAGCAGCAATTGAGAAGTATCTCAGCACTAAGTACACATATACTCTTAGTCCGGGAGATACACCGGAAGGAAGAGATTTTGCGGAATATTTCCTGCTTGATTTAAAGAAGGGTTATTGTACCTATTATGCAAGTGCAATGACTTTAATGGTACGCTCTTTAGGGATTCCGGCCCGTTATGTAGAAGGATATGTACTGCCTGCAAACGCTGATAGTGGGGGAGTATATCATGTAACTAATGAACTTTCCCATGCATGGGTAGAAGTATTTCTTGAAGGATTCGGATGGGTACGGTTTGAACCTACTTCGCCGTTTAATGCATTATTAAATGGTCAGCAGGATGATAACCAACAATTGTCTTCCGGTATCATGGAAGATGAGGAATATGAAGATTATCTAAGGTCTTTGATGGGGGAGACGGATGTAAATGTGGATCTCTCACAAGATAATCAGATGTTAGATAGTGAGCTAGGCTTTTTGAAAGGTAAAACCACGGGAGCTATAAAGATTATAATGTCTGCAGCAGGGTTGTTATTGCTGATAATTATTGTACGCAGAATGATATTTAAAATAAGTATTTCTAAAGCACAACAGGAGCGGCCTAAGAAAAGTATTGTTGCAATGTATCAGAAAATATTAAAAATTATGTATTATTATGATTGCGGCATGAAACCGGGTGAAGCTCCGATGGAGTATGCACAGAGAATAGATAAGCAGTTTGAAAATGCTGACGATAGTTTTTATAATATCACTGAACTGTATATTAAAGCAAGATACAGTAACAGCATAATGCAGGAGCAGGATAAAGAAAGTCTGGTGAAATTCTATTATTCCAATGTGAAAAACTTAAAAAAACATTTAAATGTTTTTCGTTTTTATTATTGTAAGTATATAAAGATGGAGTTTTAGAATATGGAAAAAGATTAGATTGCTCGAAATTATCAGCAAATAATAACAAAAAGCAGTCAGGAATGTCATTCTGAGCGGAGTGAAGAATCTTAGTATCCAAGTAGGTTAAAGATTCTTCACTTCACTCCGTTCCATTCAGAATGACAAAAACCATGACTATTTAAGGGTTTAGGGGCAGGAGTGTTGCATCACACAACAACCCCTTGACTTGCCTGTATGTCTTATTTTTTGGGTACGCCTTCCCAATCTTTCAGAAATCTTTCGATTCCTATATCGGTGAGCGGATGTTGAGCCATCTGAGTGATTACTTTGTATGGAATAGTTGCGATATGAGATCCCAGCCGTGCCGCTTCAATGACATGTATTGGATGTCTGATACTAGCAGCAATGATTTCTGTTGTTATTCCATGTGTGGTGAAGATATCTACTATTTCTTCAATTAAAGCCATGCCATTACTGCCAATATCATCGAGTCTGCCAAGAAACGGGCTTACATAAGTTGCACCGGCCCTTGCAGCCAACAGTGCTTGAGTAGAAGAAAAGATCAGTGTAACATTTGTTTTAATACTTTCACTTGAAAGAATTTTAACTGCTTTTAATCCTTCTAGAGTCATTGGGATTTTAATGACAATATTTTTATGTATTTTTGCCAGCTCTCTTGCTTCTCTTATCATTTCTTGAGAATCCAAACTGATAACTTCGGCACTGATTGGACCGTCAACAATGGTAGTAATTTCTTTTACAACTTCGATGAAATCCTTACCTTCTTTTGCAATAAGTGAGGGATTAGTTGTTACACCACTAATTACTCCCAGTTCATTTGCCTTGCGGATATCATCCACATTTGCTGTGTCAATAAATATTTTCATTTTAAGCATCCTCCTTTAGTAATATAATGAATATATAGATAATTATAGATTCTCTATATATTCTTAATTATAGTCTTAATTGCTCGTATTTATTATACTACGAACTGTATATAATAGCTCTATTTTTTAAAATTTTTCTTGCATTTTTGCTAAAAACATAGTATTATTTTTTATAAGGAATTTAATTTTGTATAAAGTTGAAACAATGGCGTTTCTGAGGTATATGTTATTGACATATGCTTCTAAGAGACGCTTTTTACTTTTTGCAGTAATTAATATATAAATATGAAAGGGGTATATTATTATGGAATATGAGGCTAGTAAGTTAAATCAAACATTTGGTTGTAATGTTTTTAATGATGCTGTGATGAGAGAAAGCCTTCCAAAGGCCACATATAAGGCATTGAAAAAGACAATTGATGAAGGATTGCCATTAGATCCAGCTGTTGCGGAAGTAGTTGCAAATGCCATGAAGGATTGGGCAATTGGTAAGGGTGCTACTCATTTTACTCATTGGTTCCAGCCAATGACTGGAATTACGGCTGAAAAGCATGATGCTTTTATCTCTCCAACTGCAGATGGCAAGATAATCATGGAATTCTCGGGAAAGGAATTGATTAAAGGAGAACCCGATGCATCATCTTTTCCTTCCGGCGGTTTGAGAGCAACCTTTGAAGCAAGAGGCTATACAGCTTGGGATTGTACTTCTCCGACGTTTTTGAAAGAAGATGCCTCCGGTGTGACACTATGTATCCCCACGGCTTTCTGCTCTTATACCGGTGAAGCGCTAGATATGAAAACACCTCTTCTTCGTTCTATGGAAGCACTTTCAAGAGAAGCATTAAGAATTCTAAAACTTTTTGGTAATACTACCGCTACAAAGGTGATTAGTACCGTAGGTGCTGAACAAGAATATTTCCTTATAGATAGAGAAAAATATGGTAAAAGGGAAGACTTGGTATTTACAGGAAGAACCTTGTTCGGTGCAAAACCTCCAAAGGGACAGGAATTGGAAGATCATTATTTCGGAAGGCTTAAAGAAAGAATTTCTTCATTTATGAAAGAGCTCAATATAGAACTATGGAAGCTGGGAGTACCTGCAAAAACCCAGCATAATGAAGTTGCACCTGCACAGCATGAGCTTGCACCAGTTTTCTCTACTACTAATATTGCAACAGATCATAACCAGTTGACTATGGAAATGATGAAAAAGGTGGCTGCAAGACACGGATTGAAGTGCTTGCTGCATGAAAAGCCTTTTGCAGGTATTAATGGATCAGGAAAACACAATAATTGGTCTATGAGCACAAATGATGGTCAGAACCTGCTTGATCCCGGCAATACTCCCCATGAAAATGCACAATTTATCGTATTTCTCTGTGCAGTGATTAAAAGTATTGACGATTATGCAGAATTATTAAGAATGTCTGCTGCAAATCCTGGAAATGATCATAGGCTTGGTGCCAATGAGGCTCCTCCAGCCATTATCTCCATATTCTTAGGAGAACAGTTAACAGATATTTTAGAGCAGTTAGAAGCTGAAGGTACTGCTAATCACTCCAAGCAGGGTGGAGTGCTTAAGGTAGGTGTGACTACTCTGCCATCACTGCCAAGGGATACAACAGATAGAAACAGAACATCTCCCTTTGCATTTACCGGCAATAAGTTTGAGTTTAGAATGGTTCCTTCCTCAGCATCTATTTCGGATCCGAATGTAGTATTAAATACTATTGTTGCTGAAACATTAAGTCAAATTTCAGATAGGTTGGAAAAGGCTGCAGACTTTCATGAAGAAGTTCATATGCTATGCAAGGAAATTGTTATTAGCCACAAGAAGATTATATTTAATGGTAACGGTTATTCAGAAGAATGGATTGTGGAAGCGAAAAAGAGAGGTTTGCCTAATATTAGATCTACAGTGGAAGCTATTCCTCATCTAATCAGTGAGAAGTCTGTGAAAGTTTTTGAAAAGCATCATGTATTAAGTAAGGCAGAGCTATACTCGCGCTATGAAATTAATTTAGAAGCGTATATCAAACAGATTAATATTGAAGCGCTGACTATGCTTGAAATGTCAAAAAGACAGATTATTCCTGCTGTTATAAGATTTGCAAATGAATTAGCAGTATCTATTAATTCAGTGAAATCAACAGGTATGGATATAGATGTCAGTGTTCAAGCTGAGCTTCTTAAGGAAGTATCCGATACATTAGTATCTTTTAAAAAGAATACTGAGGTTTTGGAAGAGATGACGGTTAAAGCTGCTGAGATGCATGGAAATACTTATGAACAGGCTTGCTTCTATAAAGATGGAGTATTTGCTGCAATGGATAAGTTAAGAGTGGACGGAGATAAGCTTGAAACTATGGTGGATTCGAAGTTATGGCCTATGCCAACCTATGGTGAGCTGCTGTTTAATATATAAAATAAAGCATAATACAATATAGTCTTATAAGAGGGGTTGTTTCAAAATGCGGAATGGTCTTGACCATTCCGAAAAACATCATTTTGAGACAGCCCATTTTTTCTATTTGTTCTGCTGAATCAAGTAAGGATTCCCTTCAAGTTAATATGTTTAAAACTTATTTATTGAAAAAGCTTTATTCAATATCAAAACTATGCTAAAATTATTAATTGGATGCAATACATATATTAAAATAATTAATTAAGTGTAATACTAAAGTTAAGTATGGCATATTATTTCAGGGGGTAGTTTATGAGTATTGTTGATTTACTTACGTTGTTCGGTGGTTTAGGCTTGTTCCTATATGGAATGAAGATTATGGGAGATGGTCTTGAACAGGCAGCCGGAGAAAGAATGCAGAGAATTATCGAAGCAATGACCAGTAATATTTTTAAAGGCGTTTTTGTAGGTGCCGCAGTTACTGCGTTAGTTCAAAGCAGCAGTGCCACGACGGTTATGGTAGTGGGTTTTGTTAATGCAGGGGTTATGAAGCTTACACAAGCAGTCGGAGTAATTATGGGCGCCAATATTGGAACAACAGTGACAGCCCAGATTATCAGGCTTGGAGATATTGATAAAAGTGTATGGTATTTGACTATGCTTAAACCAAAAACTCTGGCACCTCTTGCCATTGCAATAGGTGTGTCGTTGATTATGTTCGCCAAAAAAAAGAAGTTAAACAATATAGGATCAATATTAGCCGGCTTTGGTATTTTATTTATCGGTATGGGAACAATGGAATCTGCAGTATCTCATTTGAAGGATTTGCCCCAATTTGCAGAAGCTTTCGTAGCTTTTAGAAACCCTATTATTGGTGTGCTGATAGGTGCATCTGTAACGGCCTTGATTCAGAGCAGCAGTGCTTCTGTTGGGATACTTCAAGCCGTGGCTTCGACAGGGTTGGTGACCTTTTCTTCAGCAATTCCCATTATTTTGGGACAAAATATTGGGACATGTGTGACTGCGTTATTATCCAGTATTGGAGCAAGTAAAAATGCCAAAAAAGCAGCCATGATTCATTTGTTTTTTAACGTTCTTGGAACGATAGCATTTTTGATAGGAATTTATGTCTATCAAGGCACTATAGGTTTTACTTTCTGGGATGATATAGTAAACCGTGGCGGTATCGCAGACTTCCATACTATCTTCAACATTGCCAATACAGTACTGCTTCTTCCTTTTGCTGGTTTATTAGTGAAGTTGGCGCATATTGCGGTAAGAGGGAAAGAAGAAACTAAAGGACAAAAAAATCTCGACGAAAGATTTCTTACAACTCCTTCTATTGCAGTTGCGCAAAGTGTAAAAGAAGTAGTGCGCATGAGTAAGGTTGCACAGGATAATGTGCTCTTAAGTATGAATGCCTTACTTGAAAGGAATACAAGCTCTAACGGAGCAATAGATGACAATGAAAATATTATCGATGAAATGGAATCCAGTATTACAAAATATCTTATAAAAGTTGCAGATGAACCTTTAAGCAAGGAAGAAAATAAACTTGTATCAGGACTTTTTCATGTTATTACAGATATCGAGAGAATTGGGGATCATGCTACCAATCTATCGGAGATTGCGGCTTATATCGTTCAGGAAGACGTTGAATTCTCAGATTTAGCAAAGCGGGAGCTGCTGGTTATTACAGGAGCAGTAAAAGAAATTGTAGATTTGTCGGTAAGGGCATATGAAAGTCAAAATATTAAGCTTGCCAAACAAATTCAACCTTGTGAAGATGTAATAGATTTACTTAAAGAAACATTACGTATCAGGCATATTGATCGCTTATCACAGCAAAAATGCACTTTGAAATCCGGTGTAGTGTTTTTGGATATTATCAATAACCTGGAAAGAGTCGCAGATCATTGCTCCAATATTGGGATAGCTGTAGAACAGCTGTATTCTGCTAAGATTGATTTTGATCCGCATCAATATGTAAAATATGTTGATCTAAATAAGACGGAAGAGTATAGAGAATCATACGAAAAATATGAAAATAAGTATAGTCTAAAAGAAATTTAAATAGGATTTTTCGGCAAGCCTTCGGAATTTTTCGAAGGTTTTTATTTTCAACATATGGAGATAATAGCTAGCAAAAAGGATAACTTAGGAGGATAGCATGACGCAAATTGAATTGATAGCCCCAACCCTTTTTGGTTTGGAAGCATTGACAGCGAAAGAAATAAGAAACCTAGGATATGAAACAACAACGGTAGAAGATGGAAGAGTAACGTTTATAGGGGATGAGAAGGCAATCTGCAGGGCTAATTTATGGCTTCGCACTGCGGAAAGGGTATTGGTAAAATTAGGTGAATTTGAAGCTACTACATATGATGCCCTTTTTGAAGGTACTAAGGCGCTGCCATGGCATGAATGGATTCCTGAAAATGGAGAATTTCCTGTGAAAGGATATTCATTAAAATCTAAGCTTTTCAGCGTACCGGATTGCCAATCAATTATCAAGAAGGCAGTAGTGGAAAAGTTAAAACAAAAGTATAATACCACTTGGTTTGAGGAAAAAGGTCCACGTTATCAGATTCAGTTTTCACTGCTAAAAGACAAGGTCACACTGATGTTGGATACCAGCGGCGAAGGCTTGCATAAGAGAGGATATAGAGAAAATGCAAATGAAGCCCCGCTTAGAGAAACGTTAGCAGCAGCCATGGTGATGTTAAGCGTATGGAGGCAAGGCAAGGCCTTTATAGACCCATTTTGCGGCTCAGGAACAATTCCTATTGAGGCTGCATTAATTGGAGCTAATATCGCCCCCGGACTGGAAAGGGAGTTTATTTCTCAGGGTTGGCAGCAGATTTCTAAAGATTTGTGGTGGGAAACAAGAAAAGAAGCTCACGAGAAAATTAGAAATGATGTAGAGTTTCATATTTATGGTTCGGATATTGATTCCAAGGCAGTAGAATTATCGAAAGAAAACGCTTCTTTAGCAGGAGTGGACAAATATATTACTTTCAACAGATGTGCTGTATCAGAAATAAAAGCGCAGGATCAGTATGGCTGCATTATATGTAACCCACCATACGGTGAAAGATTGGGAGAGATCAAGGAAATACAGCAGCTTTATAAACAAATGGGGCAGACGTTTCGAAAGCTGGATACGTGGTCATATTATATTCTCACATCTTATGACCAATTCGAGAAATTGTTTGGAAAGAACGCTGATAAAAAGCGCAAGCTTTATAATGGAATGTTAAAGTGCGATTTATACCAATATTTTGGTCCAAAGCCGCCGAAGAGCAATGGAGAATTGAGAATTGAAAATTGAGAGTTGAGAATGAATATAGGAGCGAACTAAATTGTTCGTTCTTTTTTTTGAGAAAATTTGTGTTTCTAATTATTTTATTGTGGTAAAAAGTAAAATAGATGTTTATAAGTAATAGTTAATTAAACATATATTATTATTTAATGAGGAGTTTTTCAATATTTATCAATAGTTCGTGGGGAGTAACGCTGTTGTAGGAATATATACTTACTACGAACTCCGAGCTAAAAAAGGAGGTTAACATATGGATTACAATATTTTGCTAGGCGGAGCGGCAGGACAAGGAATGAATACCCTAGGGAGTGTGTTGGAAAAGGTTATTACCAGAACAGGGTATTATATTTTTTTAAGCAAGGATTATATGTCTAGAGTAAGAGGAGGACATAATTTTAATCAGCTTCGCTTTTCAGATAAACCCCTGTATTCTCACAAAGAAAAATTAGATATGATTATTGCTTTAAATCAAGAAACTGTAGAAAGACATAAAGAAAGATTAAAAGAAAACGGAATAATTATATGTCCTGCGGAATTTGCGGTTGAAGGAGATAATATTATCTTGTTACCTTTCAATGAAATAGCAAAAGAAATTGGAAATATAAAAATATTTGGGACTGTGATTGCCGGGACCATAGTGAAGATGTTTAATCTTCCCCTAGAGATGCTGGAGAGTGTATTAAAGGAATATTTTGCCGGCAACATATTAGAAATGAATTTACAGGCTGCTAAGAGAGGTTATGAACTTGTAGACAGTAAATTTGAATTAGTTGTGCCTAACAAACAGGACAGAATCACTATTAATGGAAATCAAGCTATTGGTCTAGGCGCGTTAGCTGCCGGATGTACATTTTTTTCGGCATATCCTATGACGCCGGGAACAGGAGTCATGAATTACATAGCATCCAAGCAAAAAGAAGCAGGTATTATTGTAGAACAGGCAGAGGATGAAATAGCAGCACTAAATATGGTATTAGGCGCCTCTTTTGCAGGAGCAAGGGCTATGACCAGCACATCCGGCGGTGGATATAGTTTGATGGTTGAAGCTTTAGGGTTATCTGGGATTATAGAGACTCCTGCTGTAATTGCAAACGTTCAACGTCCGGGTCCGGCAACGGGATTGCCTACAAGGACTGCGCAGGGAGACCTAAAATTTGTGATTCATGCTGCTCAGGATGAATTTCCTAGGATGGTTATAGCGGTTAGAAGCACAGAAGACGCGTTCTACCAGACTGTCCGAGCATTCAATATGGCGGATAAATATCAAATACCTGTGACCATACTGAGTGACCAACATCTTGCTGATACAGAGGTAACCATTGAACCCTATGATTTTAGTAAGATAAGAATTGAGAGACATTTGGCGGACAAAGAAGAGATTGGGGAAGAGCCTTATAAACGTTATAAGATTACTGAAAATGGTATATCACCGAGGATTATTCCCGGTAAGATAGAAGGACAGGTTTTTTTGGTAGATAGTGATGAGCATGATGAATTTGGGCATATTATTGAATCTGATATACTTAGGAATCAAATGATGGAAAAAAGAATGAAGAAATTACAGCTTATAGCTCAAGAGGTAGAAGAACCATGGCATTTAGGCAGTCGGACGCCAGAAATATTGCTAGTGGCATGGGGTTCAACCTATGGGCCGATAAAAGAAGCTATCAAATTATTTGCTGAGGAAGGTAAAGAAGTTGCTGCACTGATCTTCGGAGATGTTTGGCCGCTTCCTATGAAATTATTAGAAGAATATACTCAAAAAGCAAAAAAAGTTATTTCTATTGAAGGTAATTATTCAGGTCAGTTAGCAGATATTATTCAAGAACAAACCTGTATTCCAATAAAAAAACGTTTGTGTAAGTACGATGGAAGACCGTGGAGTTGTGATGAAGTTTCTAGAAGAATACAGGAGGTGCTATAAGATGTTAAACAGCAAATTTGAGATTGTTAACGAAACGGCTTGGTGTCCGGGGTGTGGGGATTTCAGTATTTTAGCGACATTGAAGGACACTCTAAATGAGTTGAAATTAAAACCACATGAAGTCGTTATATGTTCTGGTATCGGGCAAGCAGCTAAAGTGCCCCAGTATATCAATGCCAATGGATTCAATGGATTGCACGGGAGAGCACTGCCTCCGGCTACCGGCATAAAGATAGTGAACAAGAATTTGAAGGTTATCATTAATTCCGGTGAAGGAGATACCTATGGTGAGGGAGGAAATCATTTCATCCACACTATTAGGAGAAATATACATATTGCCCACTTTGTGCATGACAATCAAATATACGGGCTGACAAAAGGACAAGCTTCACCGACAACGAATATGGGCTTTAAGACGGATGTACAGACGAATGGTGTTATATTAGAGCCCCTAAACCCCATAACACTGGCAATAAGTATGGGGGCTAGTTTTGTAGCCAGAAGCTTTTCTGGTGACCAGCAGCATCTTAAGGAAATGATGAAAGCCGCAATAAACCATAAAGGCTATGCGCTTGTAGATATTTTACAGCCTTGTGTCAGCTTTAATAAGATAAATACCTTTAAATATTACAAAGACAGGGTATATTATTTATCTGATGATTTTGACCGTTCCGACCGTGAAGAGGCATTCAAACGATCACTGGAATGGGGTGACAAGATTCCAATGGGAGTATTTTACAATGTGGAAAAGCCAACTTATATGGACCATATTGACTATTTAAACAATGGTTCGGCATTAGTTCATAAAACCCTGAATCCTATGGATGCTGAAAAGTTTATGGATGATTTTAGATAGTTATTCTCATTGCTTTTTCATATTATCGTTACCTCACTATTTTTTATATTTATCATATAATAGATAATGTAAGAATATAGAAGGTGGGTATAGGGGATGGCGGCATTTAATAAAGAAGTAATGACTATAATAACGAGTGATATTTTCTCAGCTCTTCTGAATAGAGGCTCTATTCAGGTTGCTCAGTTGAATGCAGCTATCGCACTTCTGATAAAAGCAGGTATTCCTTTTGATGTAGAATTTTCGCCTGGTACGAGAAGGGCAGCAGCTGCAGCGGAGCTCACCATATATATGAATCCAACGACTACATTAAGTTTTACGCTTACCTTTGAAGCGGGACCTAGTATCTTTGGTGGCGGGACGGACTTGTAATAATAAGAAGAAAGCGGCTATTTTGAAATATATTAATATATTTCAAAATAGCCGCTGTGTTTTTTTAGTTATTAGAATCTTTTTCTCTTAATTCCACTCTTCGTATTTTCCCACTGATCGTTTTTGGGAGTTCAGTAACAAATTCCACAATTCTAGGATATTTATAAGGTGCAGTAACCTTTTTAACGTGTTCCTGAAGCTCAATCTTGAGTTCCTCGGAAGCAGTATAATCTTTTGTCAAAACGATAGTAGCTTTGACAACCTGACCTCTGATAGGATCGGGTACAGCTGTAATAGCGGTTTCTAATACTGCTGGATGTTCCAATAAGGCACTCTCAACCTCAAAAGGTCCAATTCTGTAGCCGGAGCTTTTGATAACATCATCGGCTCGGCCAACAAACCAGTAGTAACCGTCCTCATCCTTCCATGCCATATCACCGGTATAATAAATATCGTCATGCCAAACACTATCAGTTCTTTCTTTATCACGATAATAACCATCAAACATACCTACGGGCATTTTTTCACCTGTCCGTATAATAATCTGACCTTCTTCACCAGTATCGCAGGAATTGCCATTATCATCAATAATATCTATATCATAGCCTGGACATGGTTTTCCCATTGAACCGGGGCGTGGTTCCATCCATGGAAAGGTAGCGATAGTTACAGTAAGTTCTGTCTGACCGAATCCTTCCATCAGCTTGATTCCTGTAGCTTTTAAAAACTGATAATATATTTCAGGATTAAGTGGTTCACCAGCAATAGTACAATATTTCAAACTGGACAGATCATATTTGCTTAAGTCCTCCTTGATTAAAAACCTATAGATAGTAGGAGGAGCGCAGAAGGTTGTCACCTTATGTTTCTCAAGTGTTTCCAATAATCCTTTAGGTACGAATTTATCATAATCATATACAAAGACTGCGCTTCCGCAAATCCACTGCCCATATATTTTCCCCCATACGGCTTTTGCCCAGCCGCTGTCAGCAACTGTATAATGAAGTCCATTGTCCTGGACATTATGCCAGTATTTCGCTGTAACGATATGTCCTAAGGGGTAATTAAAGTTATGCTGTACCATTTTCGGATGTCCTGTGGTACCGGAGGTAAAATAAAGCAGTGAGATATCTTTAGAATTCACCGTTTCTTCACTAGTTGGTTTCTCGAGAATGCTGCTAGCTTTTTCTATTTCATCGTGGAAATTATACCAGCCTTCACGATCTCCATGTAACATTACCTTACAGCACAAAGTAGGAGATTGGCTTTGTGCTTCTTCAATATGCTGTATTACTTCACTATCACTTACAGATACAATCATCTTAATATCAGCAGCGTTATTACGATAGATATAATCCTTAGTGGTTAGCAAGTGGGTTGCAGGAATGCAGATGGCACCAATCTTATGGAGTGCAAGAATAGAGAACCAAAATTCAAACCGTCCTTTAAGTACAAGCATAACGGGGTCACCTTTTTTTATACCTAAAGACTTAAAGAAATTAGCAGTCTTGTCACTATAGTATTTTAGCTGCGAAAATGTATAGCTTATACTTTCATCGGAATCATTGCACCATACTAGAGCAATCTTTTCCGGAGTATTTGTAGCTATTTCATCTACTACATCATAAGCAAAGTTGAAATGCTCCGGAATATTTATTTTGAAATTTTCAATGAATTCTTCATAAGATGTAAATTGTGTTTGACTTACGAACTTTTTTAACATCATAATATACCTCGCTTTATTGTACTTGATTAAAAAATGATTGCTAAGAATTTAGCCGGTTTATCATTTATTGCTTTCATACCATGTTTATTGTTGGAGTCAAAATAAAGTGAATCGCCTTCATTTAAGATGACTTCATGATTATTGATGACAATTTTTAACGTGCCTTCAATGATATAGTTAAATTCTTGTCCGGGATGTGTGTTCATTGAGAATGGTGCATCATCCGGAAGTGGTTCTACAGTAACCATGAACGGCTCAGCTTTTTTGTGTGCAAAGTTATAGGCTAAACTTTGATATTTATATGGTTCTCTTCTTTCAACATTGATACCTTTATCTTTTCTTACTAATGCATAGGTATGAAGTTTAGGACCATCACCCGTAAGAATAGCGGATAATTCAACATTGAATTTATTTGCAATTTCATAAAGAAAGCTAACGGGGATATCTGCATTACCACTTTCATATTGTTCATACAACTCTTTAGAAATATTAAACTCACGTGCCAGTTCTTCTATAGATGAACCTGCGATTTCTCTTAATGCCTTAATCCTTTGCGCAATCTGTCTAATTTGTTCAGGCATTCAAAACACTCCTTTCAAAATATGTAATTATTATTAATAATATTAACAGAAATAACAATTAAAATAAATGAGATTCCGCAAAAAAAGCATGAAAAGCAATAAAAATAATTATCTAAAGCAAGATACGTTAAAATATATAGGTTGACTGCAATGTAAAAAAAGTTTAGAAACAGACAAACGTTTTTTGCAGTCATTCTAAGTAAGTTGATTATTAGTATAAAATAATTGATACAGTATATATAAATAAAAACAGATAACACAAAAGAACTGTATACAGAATACAAAAACCGTAAAGATAGAGTAATATTTTAAGCAATTCGCCTAATATTAGCTTTTACAAGTAGAACATATAAGGATTATAATTGTTATATATGTGAATTTTGGAAAGAAGGTATAGAATATAATGTTTAAGAATTTAAAAGGGG
>JBFWMP010000011.1:18232-37137 GCA_050251575.1 Clostridia bacterium | reverse complement strand
GAGATTTGGAGAAGCACTCCGAATTGTACAAGATTATCTTGAAAGTCCACGACTTTTTCAAGTTAAAAAACCTGAAGGAATGCTATAAAATTTTAAGTATAATGATTTGTTTCCCATAAAATGCTACTAATATTCTCTCCTTTGTTGGTAACCATAATAATGGGAGGTGATATTAATGGCAAATACTAATCAAAAATTAGTACCTGAAGCAAGAGCAGCTCTTGATAGATTCAAAATGGAAGCTGCAAGTGAAGTTGGTGTTAACTTAAAACAAGGTTACAATGGCGATATTACTGCTAGACAGGCAGGTTCTGTTGGCGGACAGATGGTTAAAAAGATGATCCAGCAGGTTGAACAGGGAATGGCTGGCAAATAATAATTCTTATACTTTTCAAGTATAAATACAAAAAGGTAGGTTCATGAACCTACCTTTTTTGATTTCTTGTAGTAACCAGAAATTCGCTCATTACCGGTAATAAATCAACAGATAATTCAGACCACTTGAGGCTTTTGTCGGTTGTTAAAAACTTATTTAAAATAACCTTACATTAAGCTCTCGATAATACTTGCACCTACAAAATAGAAGATCAAACCGAGTACTAATCCTATCACTGTCATAATGATTGTCGCCCGAGCAAGGTTGCGCTTATTTACCTTTTTACAGTTACCGCAAGCCCACACAATGAGAAAAATAATATTCACAATAGGAATCATCATCAACAGCATGATGCCAAAGTATCCGCCGGTAGTAATTACAGCATATTGGCTACCCTTGGGTGGTGGGACATCGACTGCTGTCAGAGGTTGCGAATATACTGCCTGTTGCTGAGACATTGGCTGCTTATAAGTCTGCTGAGATGCTGCTTGTTGATGAGTTGGTTGTGATGACGTCAGCTGTTGAACCGGAGACACCGCTGGCTGATAGGCTGGTTGAGCTGACACTGCAGGTGCCTGATGGATTGGCTCAGACGACTGCGCTGAAGTTGCAGATGCCAACACCGGCACCTTATCCTCCGCACTCTCTATATCCGCTACTTGAACAGGTGTTCCGCATTCAGTACAGAATCCTTTACCTTCCTCAAGCTGCGCTCCGCAGCTATTACAAAAAATACTTTCCATAGCAAGGCCTCCTTTTTTAAATCAATTTTTCCCCACAACTCCCACAAAACTTTGTGCCAACCTCATTTTTGGTGCCGCATTGTGGATAAAACTTTGGCTTGGGTCCGTCTGCAATCCCTGCAGCTGTTTGATTTACTGCAGATTCTACGTCCGGCGCGGCATATCCTGTTTCTGTCTCAGTTCTGGTGAAAACAGGCTGTTACTCTGTCCCTTGTTAAACAGTTCCTTTCAAGAGTTCTCTATTATACTATGGCATATTTCATACTGATTTGTAATCACCCCAGGGGTGATATTTTTCAATTATTTTACAAAAGACCATATCAACACCAACACTTATTCATCAGAACATAGCTTATGGCACAAATGATTCTGCAATTTATGATAATTTTCACCTTTTCTCCTAAGAGCTATTTCAAGTTTTGCGTAAGGTATTAATTGATTTATTTCTTCATCAGGTTCAAATATATGTCTATATTTTTTAGAGTTTTCAGTCTGTAACATATACAAACCTTTATTCTCGAAAAAAAATTTTGTTTCACCATGAGATGTTTCCACAACAGCTACAATACTATTGCCTGGCAATGTTTCTTTCAATTCTTTTTCATGATTAATATCACTTGCTAGATACCTTAGTTCTGAATACTTTTTGCTTAAATCCCATAAATCACTGACTGTGTGCACCATTACCATGCATCCAGTAAATACTCTTGTTTCTGTCATCTAACACCCTTCTTTTGTATTGATTTTATTTAACCGCATAATAAATGCACCCATGAAACCACGGGTGCCATAACTGTTAAGCTTTATGTTTTAATAATTATATTTCGGCAACCTGGCAATCATAGGATTAGTTCCTTTAGACCCATAGCTTTGCGACCTTATTTTTCAATAAGTGTGCTATTATCTATATTTAATATTGTATTAATTATTTGATTCGACATTAATATGCTAAATCCTTCTATTATGCGTATGATTTTTATGAACAAAATCAGTCCCCAGATTACTAGAAGCTCTACCCTAAACTTTAGTTTTGTAGTATATAAATAATGTAGTCTAATTTCTCGTTCAAAAAACTTTATTTATAAAACTATCCTTTCGCAATGAAAAACATAAATGTAATTTCGGAATGATTTAAGCTAAATAAGTAGATAATAATTGTAATAATACTACTGCGAGGTGCTAACTTGGATAAAGAACATTTGTTATCTAAACTAAATTGGTTTTACAGTTTTGAATTGAATCAAGTAGATTTGTATACTTCTCAAAGCAAATCTACTGAAGATGACTATATCTCACTAGCCTTTGAGCGTATTGCCTATATTGAACAGCAACACGTAGACAATATTGCGGATAAAATAAAAGAGCTAGGAGGAAAGCCAACTGCATTAGGAGATGTAATTGCTCCTATCATCGGGAAAACTCTTGGAAAAGTTTTATCTTTATCCGGTATCGAAAACTTATTAAAAGTTAATATTTTATTGGAACAGAAAGCTATGAAGGATTATAAAGAACTTATTCACTCTGTAAGAGGTAAATATGATAATGAAGTGGTAAAGATATTGCAAAGCAACTTAATTGATGAAGATTTACACGCTGCTTGGTTTAACAATAAACTGATAGAATTCAAACAATAATCAAACAAGGGGACAGGTAATAATCAAACAAGGGGACAGGTAACGTGTTTGAGCTAATCAAACAAGGGGACAGGTAACGTGTTTGAGCTAAGCCCTAGACATCTTATGAATCGTAAAACCTGCGAGACATCTGGGAACGTCAGACTGTCGAAAAACTAGCCTAAATCAGTATCTTTGGGCTTACTTTTAACCTGAAAAATAATGAAATAAATAAAATTGGAGGTTGAACAGCAAATATTTCAAAAAATATGCGTGAAACCCCTTTAATCTTGTCATCATTTCATCAAAACCTATGATATTCATTACTCTTTTAAAATTATAACTGGAACTGTCAAAGATGAGATTGCATCATAAAATTGAGGTGCTATCAAACATATTACCTGTCCCCTTGTTTGTTTTCTGTAATGAGTTTGGAAAACCGCTAGACCCCAAAAACTTTACACGAACGTTTAAAAGGCTTTTAGATAAAGCAGGATTGGATTCTATTCGTTTCCATGATATGAGGCATACATTTGTTTTACTTGCTATGGAACAAGTTATTAATGAAATTATTGAGGGGTAGTATCATTCTACTTCTCTTTTTTTGCCCTTTATTCTTAGGTCAAATACTTAAAAAATCATGGGTAGGGGTGAAGTAGGGGTATAACAAAAAAAGCCTTCAAGATAAAAATCCTGAAAGCCTCTTCTTTCTTGGTCTGAGTGGGGAGACTTGAACTCCCGGCCTCTTGAACCCCATTCAAGCACGCTACCAAACTGCGCCACACCCAGGTATTCTTTTCTTTGCTTTTGCTAAATCATATTAACATACTCATTTATTTTTGTCAATAATGCATAAACTCAAAAAGGTAGAAAAAAGTGCAATCATTTTAGGATTGCACTCAAAAACTTGTGTTTACAGTATTATGCAGATTAAACCCCCACTACCTTCATTAATAATTTTTTGCAACGTCTCTTGAAGTTTAAGCTGAGCATCTTCGGGCATCCTGTTAAGCTTATTATGAAGTCCTTCATTCACAAGTTCATGCAGAGACTTCCCGAAAATATTTGATTCCCAAATCTTTCTTGGGTCAACTTCAAACTCTTTCAATAAATAATGTACCAGTTCTTCACTCTGCTTTTCAGTCCCTACAATAGGTGAAACTTCTGTTTCAATATCTGCTCTGATCATATGGATAGATGGCGCGCTAGCGCGCAGCCTTACGCCGAATCTTCCTCCCTGTTTCACAATCTCAGGCTCTTCAAGAGTCAATTCATCAATGCTTGGTGTAACCATTCCATATCCTTTTTCTTTGACTTGATGCAGCGCAAAAGCAATCTTGTCGTATTGCTTCTTTACAATAGACAATTCCTTCATAAGAGTAATTAGCTTATCTTCGCCATCAATATCAAATCCGGAGGTTTCACCTAATATTCTATAGAACAAACCTTCTTGCGCAGTAATATCAACTAATACAGTCCCTTCTCCAAGACTGATTTTATCAAAATATATCTTTTCAATATATTCATAATCATTCAGTGCAGCTAGTGCACCCTTTACTTCCCTAATCTTAGATACATTGCTGATTGACTGTCTGATAGTATCTATCATCCCTGTTCTTAACCAATGATCTCTTTCGAGAGCATCTATCCATTTAGGTAAGTCGATCCCTATTTCTTTTATCGGGAACTCAAATAATACCTTTTCCATAATAGAGTTCACATCTTCTATATTCAACTGTGCACAATTGACCGCAATTACCGGAACAGAATATTTGGACTCCAGATCTTCTCTAAGCTTTTGAGTATCTGCATCATAAGGTCTGGTAGAATTAAGAAGCATGATAAATGGCTTATTTATTTCTTTCAGCTCTTTCACTACTCTTGCCTCTGCCTCAATGTAATCAGCTCTAGCAATTTCAGTAATACTTCCATCGGTTGTAATAACAAGACCGATGGTAGAATGTTCTGTAATTACCTTTTTTGTTCCTATTTCCGCAGCCTGATGAAAAGGTATTGGTTCTTCAAACCATGGAGTAGTTACCATTCTAGGAGCATTATTTTCTATATGCCCTAATGCACCGTTTACTATATAGCCGACACAATCTATAAGTCTCACATTAAAAGTTGCATTATCTCCTAACGCAATTTCAACAGCTTCGTTGGGTATAAATTTCGGCTCGGTTGTCATGATTGTCTTGCCGGCTGCACTTTGAGGCAATTCATCTCTTGCTCTTTCTTTTCTATAGCTGTTCTGAATATTGGGGATTACCAACAGGTCCATAAACTTTTTAATAAAGGTAGATTTTCCTGTGCGTACAGGGCCAACAACCCCAATATATATATCACCTTGTGTCCTTTCGGCTATATCTTGATATATATTGTAGTTTTCCATCTTTTTGAGCGCCCCCTTTTCTTACAATATCTTAAAAATTTTGATAGTGGACATTTTTTTTGCATATAATGCTGTACTAGTACATGTTTATCAATATATATATATTGCTCTTTGTCTATGTTTATTACAAAACAGAAAAATCTTTTAAAAAATTTATGTATAAAAAAAATGGATGCTAATGTACTTTAGCATCCACTTTGTATACTATAAAATTTTTACCAATTATATTTACTCATCACTACTTCTTCCATCTCATGTGTTTTACTTCTCATCATTAAGTCGACCACTGCAGTCTTAGGGCTTTTATTTTCAAACAATACACTATATGCTTGATTAACAATAGGCATCTCCACATTATTTTTCTTTGAAAGTTTATATGCAGCGCGTGTGGTAATAACTCCTTCTACCACCATATGTACTTCTTTTAATGCTTCATCTAAAGACTTGCCTTTTCCAATCAAAATTCCTGCACGACGGTTTCTACTATGCATGCTGGTACACGTTACAATCAAATCTCCTATACCCGCCAATCCGGCAAAGGTTTCCAGCTTTGCACCCATGGATACTCCCAGACGAGCAATTTCAGTGATTCCTCTCGTCATTAATGCAGCCTTGGTATTATCCCCAAAATCCAGTCCATCACAAATTCCTGCAGAAAGAGCAATAACATTTTTTAAAGCAGCTCCTAATTCCACACCCACTATATCAGGATTGGTATATACCCGAAACTTAGGATTCATAAAAACATCTTGTATAAATTCCGCAACTTCTCTATTCTTAGAAGCAGCTACACAAGTTGTAGGGATATCCCTAGCTACCTCTTCCGCATGGCTGGGACCTGATAATGTCGCAACTCTTGCCTGAGGAATCACTTCACTGATAACTTCCGTGAGGCGCAGCAACGAACTTTCTTCCAGTCCCTTGGATACATTAACAATAATTTTATTATCCTTTACAAATTCCTTCACTCTCTCTGCAGTCGTTCTAATAGCATGGGAGGGAGCTGCTGTAACAATTAGATCTGCATCATGTATACATTCTTCCATATCTCCAGTACAAAGAATGTTATTTGGAAGAATAATTCCCGGGAGAAAACTAATATTTTCCCGCGTCTCGGATAATCTTCTTGCTTCTTCTTCCTTCCATGACCAGAGTCTTACCTGATGCCCCTTCTTGCTAAGCATAATTGCTAAAGCAGTACCCCAGCTTCCGGAACCAACTACTCCAACTTTTAAACTCACTATAATTCCCCCTATACTTTTACTTTTGAACCTATTTTAGATTCTGTACCTTCCAACAGCCTCTTTATATTTGCTTGATGTCGATAGACAGCTAAAAATGCAATACAAAAAGCAAATAAAATATATTCAATTCCTTTATTATCTAATATAAAAACTACAACAGGATATAAAGAAGCCCCTATAACTGAGCCTAATGATACATACCTTGTGAAGGCAATAATTAAAATCACGCCTAGCAATAATATAAGTCCAATTTTCCAGTGTATCATAAAAATCACTGCAGCAGATGTAAGGATTCCCTTCCCACCTTTGAAACCAAAATAAATCGGGTAATTATGTCCGACAACACATGCAATGCCGGCAGCTAAAGCACCTATTTCTCCACCAAAGTAGTTTCCGACGATAACTCCTAAAATCCCCTTTAGGACGTCTCCCAACAGTACTACAACTGCTGCCGCTTTTCCCAAGGTTCTTAGTATGTTCGTTGCACCTGCATTTCCGCTGCCATGTTTTCTAATATCTATATTTGCCCATAGTCTTCCAACCAAAATAGAACTGTTAACACTACCTAAAAGATAAGCAGTCATGGCTGCTAAGACAATCTTCATACTTTCACTCCTTTGACCTCTCTCTGATGATAAATCTTACCGGTGTACCCTCAAGTCCGAAAGTACCTCTGATTTGATTTTCAATATATCTTTCATATGAAAAATGCATTAGTTCTCTATCGTTTACAAACAATACAAAAACAGGAGGTTTTACCGAAGCCTGGGTACTATACAGGATTTTTAATCGTTTCCCTTTATCTGATGGCGGCTGAACCTTTGCAACTGCTTCATTAACAACATCATTCAGCGTTCCTGTGGATATTCTTGTCGCGTGTTGTTGTGATACATATTTTATTAATTCAAAGAGTTTTTCCACTCTTTGACCTGTTTTTGCCGAAATAAAAGCAATAGGAGCATAAGTCATATAGCTTAAGCCATCCATTACATCCTGCCTGAAATGATGCATCGTTTTATCATCTTTTTCAATCAGATCCCATTTATTTACTACAATGATTGATGCTTTGCCCTGTTCATGTGCATATCCGGCAACCTTAGTATCCTGCTCTGTTACTCCATCAACTGCATCAATCATAATTAAACAAACATCGGAACGCTCTACTGCTGTGAGTGAACGTATCACACTATACCGTTCTACATTTTCATATATTTTGCCTTTCTTTCGCATTCCCGCAGTGTCTATAAAAACGTATTTTTGTTCAGCCTTCTCGAAATAAGTATCAATTGCATCTCTGGTAGTTCCAGGAATATTACTTACAATTACCCTATCCTCACCAAGAATTTTATTTATTAAAGATGATTTTCCTGCATTAGGTTTGCCAATTACAGCAACCTTAATAACATCTTCTCCATATTCATCCTCTTGTTGATCAGGAAAATATTCAAAAATCGTATCTAGCAAATCTCCTAATCCTAAACCATGAGTAGATGAAACAGCTAACGGTTCACCCAATCCCAGATTGAAAAATTCATACAACTCAAGAGGGGGTGCCCCTACATTATCCACTTTATTACACACTAAGATTATAGGTTTCCTAGACTTCTGAAGCATATCGGCAATATCTTTGTCAGACGCTGTCATACCGTCTCTTACATTAACCATAAGCATGATGACATCCGCAGTTTCAATCGCTACTTCTGCTTGTCTTCTCATTTGTGCTAATATTTCATCCTTGCTGTCCGGTTCAATACCACCAGTATCAATAATAGTAAATTTACGATTCAGCCATTCTGCTTCAGCATAAATCCTATCTCTGGTAACCCCGGGAGTATCCTCAACAATCGATATTCTCTCTCCTACAATTTTATTGAATAAAGTAGATTTGCCAACATTCGGCCTGCCTACGATAGCAACAACAGGTTTTGCCATAGCCATACCTCCAACTGTCTTAATTATTATTGCCAATAACTTTTTCCAAAAAGTCAGTTCCATCATTTTCAACCAGCACTACCTTAATATTTAACTCTTCTTCTAATCTTTCAATGCTGATATCATCTAAAAATATATCCCTATCACTTCTAAGCATTACTGCCGGAATTAACAACTCAGTCCCCAGGCTCTTGCCCTTTAATTGACTGATAATATCACCACCGGTTATTAATCCTGCTACAGTTACATTTTCTCCAAAAAAGACATTTTTAATATCAAAAACATTTACTGCAAGTCCTTTTACCTTTTGTTGAATCCTTTGTACTAACGAATCAATAAAAGCTTTCGCAGATGTTCCGGTTGCTATACTAATACATCTATTATCAAGCTGCATAAATTCATTAATTTTATTTATCCCCATATCAAACTCTTCACTCATGGAAGCTATTAATCCCACGCCATTTTCTATCTGAGGATATCCCTCGTAATGATCTGCTGCCGGTATCGGCATTTCTGACATAACATAAAACTCATCTGCAAGATAAACAAGCCTCGATCCAAATTGACTTAAAAACTTATTCTGCCATTCTTCAACCTGAGCGATAACTGATTGAGCAGATTCTTTATCAAATGGCTTAAGCACAGATAATGCATTTCGATATGTTGTTAATCCTACAGGAACAATAGAAACGCTATGCACACCGGGATATAATAATGAAATATCATGAATTGTTCTGTTCAGCTCATCTCCATCATTAATATCTCTACATAGAACAATCTGACAATTCATAATGATTTGAGCATGGCTCAGCTTGTTCATCTGATTTAGTATATTTCCTGCCTTTATATTTCCAAGCATTTTCATCCTTAGCTCCGGATTCGTAGAATGCACAGAAATATTGATGGGACTCAGCCGAAAGCGTATGATTCTATCAATATCATCTTCAGACATATTTGTTAGGGTCACATAATTGCCCTGTAAAAATGACAGCCTTGAATCATCATCTTTAAAATATAAGGATTTTCGCATATTCTTAGGCAGTTGATCAATAAAACAAAATATGCACTTGTTTGAACAGAATCTAGCCTTATCGATAAGTGGGTTTTCAAACTCTATTCCAATGTCCTCATCATCATCTTTAAATATAGATATGATTTCGATATCTCCGTTCACTTTTATAACTTCGATATCAAGCTCCTGGTCACTTGTAAGAAATTTATATTCCAGAACATCATTAATCTTTTCACCATTGATTGTGCTAATGATATCACCCGGCTTTATATCAGCTTCTTCCGCTATACTGCCTGCCTTTACCTCTTTTACTATTGCTTCAACCTGTTTGCCCAACCTTTAAAACTCCTTATTAAAACTCGAATAAAAATACATTATAAGTATTACTTAAAATATTCCATAAGTCAAGCACTAAATTGCATAATCAACTTAGTGCTTGACGACAACGTAAACCCCATTTTCAAGATTATGTACCATTCCCTGGACAACCTTAGATAAATATAACGCAAGTTTTTCGCTTTCATTTTCGCTTTCTGAGTAAAATACTGGTGCAAAGCCGCTTTGTACTTTATCTTTACGATGTGTTACGATTGCAACAATGTTTTTTTGTATCTCTATACCCACTCATTTCACTCCTTCACGTAAGCAGCACCTGATTCACTCGGCCTTCTTCTGGTACTTTCAAGAACAGGTGAATTTCCAACAGCCAATAACAATGCTTCTTCATTTTGTATCGAAGGATAAAAAACAATCATAAGATTTCCATTCTCTACATTTCTTCTTGCTAACGGCGTAAAATCCGGCTCATCCAAGTCTTTTTTAATACCAACCTGTGCTACAGCATCATGAATAATCCCCTGTCTTTGCCCAATATTTGACAGCGTAATACTGGCATTTTGATCAACCGGTTGTAACACAACTGCTATCCCTGTTTTTATAATTCTCTCCCTTGCATCTTGTAAACCGACATTCATGATTACTACGTCATCTATATATAGCAGACTATTCTTAAACCATAGCTTTCCAATCCTTACTTTTGCGATATCCTTTATTCTTTGCCCTTTCATAAAAAACTTCAAGCTAACTAATATAATTATTCCACCCAAGACAGCTGCAACTTTTTGATTCAGTGCATATAAAAGTATAGAGGTCGAAAGAGATGTTAATACTACAATATAATTACGAGCCTCAAAAATTTTAGCAACTTCTTCGATATAAGATCTTCCTCTCGGAACCAGCTCAAAATCTTCAATATTAGTTAGATTTTCTCTCTCCATAGTTCTAATACTTCTAAATTGCTCTGCTGCAAGAGTAAGAAATGTTACTGCTGCATAATCCTTCGCTAAAAGCGCCGGAACTGCAATAGAGCCTAATGCTGCACCAATCAATCCAAATGTAAGGTGCATAATTACCCCTCTTGGATAGCTTGGATACTGACGATAATCAACCCTCAGCAGGAAGATCCTGGCTAATATACCCATAACCAAACTAATTACGAAATAAGTCATAAATTTGCTCAAAAATTCCACCATCCTGACTACTATGTCACTTATAGATTTACCAATAAGAAAACAAAGTATGCAGGCAAATGGGGACGGTTCTTGTCTTGCCCGCTAGCGGGCAAGACAAGAACCGTCCCCATTTGCCTTTAAAAATAGAGAAGATTTCTCTTCCCTGTTTTTATAAGTATTTATTAAGATTAAGCATCAACTTTAACTACTTCCCTATTCTTATAATACCCACATTCTCCACATACTCTATGTGGAAGCTTAAATTCATGACATTGCGGACACTTCACCATTCCCGGAATAGCAAGCTTCCAATGTGCTCTTCTCTTATCTCTTCTAGCTTGGGACGATTTCCTTTTAGGTACTGCCATTATTAACACCTCCTTAACAAATATATCTTGAGGCAATTACTCCTATTGGTTAAGTAATCTTTTTAATACTTCCAATCGCGGATCAATATTATCATTGATACAATTGCATTTCTCTATGTTTAAGTCTGCTCCACACTCAGGACATAATCCTCTGCAATCTTCAGAACACAAATACTTAGTTGGCATGTTCATCAATGCATTGTTGACTACGATATCAGTAACATCAACGTGATTACCTTTAAAATGGATTATTTCTTCGTTATTTGCACTAACATTGTCGTTATTTGTCAATATTTCATGCATAGTAAAATTTAAATCCTTTTCCAGTTCTTTCGTACATCTGAAACAATTCACTATTACACTGCCCTTAACATCAGCAGTCAAATGAAAGGTATCTCCTGTTTTCTGAATATCACCTATGAGTCTTATAGATTTTGAAAAATCATATAAGGTACCCATGAAGTGAATTCTACCAATATGGATAACTGAATCGAATTCAAGCTTAACCCTTTCTTTGTGAATTATGCTAGATAAATCTATTATCACAGAATCACCTCAAATAGTCAACAAATGATATTATACTAAGTTATACAACTCTTGTCAATAAAAAGTAAAAGTTAATGTCACTTATTTTACAGCATCTATCAGCTTTTTGGTATCTAATGCAATCATCAATTCTTCGTTAGTAGGTACTACCAATGTCCTTACTGTAGCATCCAAAGTACTGATATCTATTTCTCTTCCCCTAATAGAATTCTTTTCTTGATCAATCTTTATACCCATAAATTCTAAATTATTTATTATTCTCGCTCTTATTCCAGTGCTGTTTTCACCTATACCGGCAGTAAATACAACAGCGTCCACTCCGCCCATAATTGCTGCATACTCTCCGATATACTTTTTAATGCCATATATAAATAAGTCCATAGCCAATGCTGCTCTTTTATCTCCATTTTTACTTGCTTCAGTGAGATCTCTAAAGTCACTGCTTATTCCTGATACTCCTAAAACTCCTGATTTCTTATTCAGCAGATCATCAACCTCTTTTATAGATAAATTTTCTTTATCCATTAAAAATTTAATAATTGCCGGGTCAATATCTCCGCACCTAGTGCCCATTACCACTCCTGCAAGTGGTGTAAATCCCATGCTGGTATCAACTGATTTCCCATTTTTTATTGCCGTAATGCTGGAACCGTTTCCTAAATGGCAGGTTATTATCTTCAGCTCTTCCAATGGCTTATTTAGCAACTTTGCAACTCTTTGAGCAACATATTTATGAGAAGTACCGTGAAAACCATATCTTCTGATTTTATGCTTTTGATATAATTCATAAGGCAGAGCATAAAAATATGCTTGCTTTGGCATAGTCTGATGGAATGCAGTATCAAAGACTGCTACCATAGGTACATTGGGCATTGCTTCTTTACATGCTTCTATCCCGGAGATAGCCGGCGGATTATGAAGCGGCGCCAAATCCACACATTCCTTAATAGACTGCATTACCTGTTCATTAATAATTGCAGACTCACTAAAGGCCTCCCCACCATGTACTACTCGATGTCCAACTGCAACAATTTCGTTCATACTGTTAATTACACCATGTTTTCCGTCAGTCAGCGCATCTATTACTAGCCTTATCGCATCAGTATGATTCTTCATAGGTTTCACAATCTCAATACTATCTTTCCCATTAGGCTGATGTTTTAATTGTGAACCATCAATACCTATTCTCTCACACAAACCTTTCGCCATAACTTCTTCATTGGTCATGCTAATCAATTGATACTTTAATGAGGAACTCCCCGCATTTATTACTAATATTTTCACTTACAACAACTCCTTTATCTGTTCTGTGCCTGCACACAAGTAATAGCCACAACGCCAACAATATCCTCTGCACTGCAGCCTCTGGATAAATCATTTACCGGCTTAGCAATACCCTGAGTGATAGGTCCGTAGGCCTCAGCCTTTGCCAATCTCTGAACCAGCTTATATCCGATATTGCCTGCATTTAAGTCAGGGAATATCAATACGTTTGCCGAGCCGGCAATCTTGCTGTCAGGAGCTTTAGATTTTCCAATCTCCGGCACAATTGCTGCATCTAACTGAAGTTCTCCATCCAGTGCCAGATCAGGTCTCTTTTCTTTTGCCAATTTTGTAGCCAATTGTACTTTATCAACTAATTCATTCTTAGCACTTCCGTATGTAGAATAAGAAAGCATTCCAACCTTTGGTTCTGCTCCAACTAAAGACTTGAATGATTTTGCAGAAGAAATTGCAATTTCAGATAGAGCTTCTGCATCTGGATTTTCAACCAATCCACTATCACCAAAAATGAAGATTCCATTTTCACCATATTCACAATCAGGAACAACCATAATAAAGAAGGCAGATACTAATTTAGTTCCCGGTGCAGTCTTTACAACCTGTAATGCTGCTCTCAATACATTTCCAGTCGAATTAATTGCTCCAGCAACCATTCCGTCTGCATCATCAGATTTAACCATCATTGCACCAAAATACAAAGGATTCTTCATTGTTTCCTTTGCTTTTTCTAAGGTTAATCCCTTTGCTTTACGCATTTCAAAAAAAGTATTCGCATAAATGTCAAACTTATCAGAAGTTAAAGGATTTATAATTTTCGCTCTAGAAATATCTATATCCCCGGCAATCTTCTTGATCTCATTTTCATCCCCTACCAATACTATATCGGCAATATCTTGTTCTAATACCATAGACGCTGCCTTTATAGTTCTAGGCTCTGTTCCTTCAGCAAGAACAATCTTTTTTCTTTCACCTTTCGCTTTGTCAATTACCTTTTGCATAAAGTTACTCATTCTATTTACTCCTCCCGTAAAAAAACATATAATCATTTTGTCCGCTATTTTAAAATTACAAAAAGATTTGTAGTATTTAAAATAACGAGCAAATTCTTATCCTATTATATATGATTTGATTTTTGTATACAATATTCTTATGACAATTTGTTGTAAAAATTTATTTACTTATAAAGAAGTATACTCTATTGTTTGTTTTTTATTGAAATGCTATGATATTTATATCATTTTATTTTATTAGTGTAGGTGATAAATATGAAAGTTCTCGGGCTAGTAGCTGAATATAATCCTTTCCATAATGGTCATAAGTATCACTTGGAAAATTCTAAGGATATGCTTGGTGCTGATTATGTAGTCTGTGTCTTAAGCGGCAACTTTATCCAAAGAGGTGAACCTGCATTATTAAACAAATGGGCCCGCGCCAAAATGGCCTTGCTTAGTGGTGTTGATTTGGTGATTGAGCTGCCTGCAGCCTATACACTCCAATCAGCCGAATTCTTTGCCTTTGGTGCTGTGAAAATTTTAGACAGCTTAGGTATTATCAATAATATCTCCTTTGGAAGTGAGCTGGGAGAAATAGATGCTTTGAGAAATATTGCCTCTATATTAGTAAATGAACCTCCTGAAGTATCTCTTTGCTTCAAAGGTCTTCTTGATAGTGGTATAAGCTTTGCAAAGGCGCGAGAAAAAGCAGTAATCCAATATTTAAGCCATCAATATTCAACAGATGACTTAAAAAAAATTATGGGTTCTCCAAACAATATCCTGGCAATCGAATATATGAAAGCATTAATAAAATTAAATAGCTCCATTAAACCTTCAACTATAAAAAGATTTAAGACCGGTTATCATTTTTTGGAAGGCAAAGATGAAATAGCTAGTGCTACAGCCATCAGAAATATGCTTCAGCAGAAAAATGGTATAGCTAAGATAAAGCCTTACCTGCCTCCATCCTCCTATGAACTGCTCATGAATGAAATTAATGCAGGAAGGGGACCTATCTTTACAGAGGACTTTGATTCTGCTATCCTAACTCAATTGCGGAAGCTTAATGCCACACGAATAAAAAACTATCCTGACGTAAATGAAGGATTAGAAAACCGAATTATTGATGCGTCAATTCGATTTGGTACATATGAAGAAGTTGTTGAACATATTAAAACCAAAAGGTATACACGCACAAGAATTCAAAGAATTCTATTCAATATACTATTAGAAATGACCAGAGATATGCTGCACACGTTTCAACAGTATAACGGCCCACAATACATTCGTGTGTTGGGAATGAACGAAAATGGTAAAAAACTACTTAAACTGGCAAATAAGCGGGCTTCTTTACCGATCATAACAAAACCTGCATCTTATAAGCAATCATGTAATCCTTTATTGAAGCAAATGATTGAGCTTGATTTCTTAGCAACGGATTTATATACTCTTCACTTTCCGGCTAAAATACAACGGAAAGGAATGCTGGATCTTTTAACATCACCGGTAATCATGTAGCAAGTCAGTAGTCATCCTAACTTATCCGCAATTAGATTCATATTTAGATATTTTTTTAAATATATATACCATATGAATCTTAAATGAAGAAGGGATGCAGAATGATAAATATCTTAATATTCATTGCAGCATTATATCTTTTTTACTTTTCTCTTAGAGTTATTCTGAAAAAAGTATTCTTTATGAATATATATATGTCATCCATTCTTTTATCTGCAGGCGTATTGTTATTTATTCTGGCTGTAGCCTTTAATCCAAAACAAAGTTTCGACGCGGCCTTAAAAGGGATCAACCTTTCATTAAATGTTGTTTTTCCCTCATTGTTTCCGTTTTTTGTAGGAACAGAACTGCTGACTGGACTCGGATTAGTACATATCTTAAGTGTAATCCTGGAACCTGTCATGCGCCCGATATTTAATGTGCCCGGAAGCGGCTCATTTGCTTTTTCGATGGGAATTATCAGTGGCTATCCCGTTGGAGCAAGGATTACAGCAAACTTGCGTGAAAAAGGCTTGTGCACTAAAACAGAAGGTGAGCGGCTGCTGACCTTTTGTAATAATTCTGGACCTTTATTCATACTTGGTGCTGTAGCTGTCGGAATGTTCAACCGGCCTGCTATAGGAATCATTCTATTTATTTCGCATTTTTTAGCTTCATTAACAGTAGGATTATGTTTTAGATACTATAAAAGAAAAGATTCCATCTCTCATAGTCAAAAAAAATGGGTTTATGGAAATATATTTAAAAATTCGATGAAGGAATTTAGAAAATTCAGAAAAAATGATCATAGAAGTTTTAGTGATTTATTCGGAAATGCAATCAAAAATTCTGTCAACCTGATTCTCGCTATTGGCGGTTTTATTATATTTTTCAGTGTTCTTATTAAGCTTTTAGAGCAGTATATGATTATTGAATTTTTATCCCAAGGATTATCTTTTTTGTTAGTGCCTTTTGGAATTTCTAAGGGACTTCTGCCTTCTATAGCCAGTGGTTTTTTTGAAATTACAACGGGAATAAAAGCTGCAGCCTCCGACCCAACAGCTTCTCTGCTTCAACAGCTTATAGTAACAAGTCTGATATTAGGTTGGGCAGGACTTTCAATTCACTTTCAGGTAATGAGTATAATTAATAGGACAGATATCAGTATCCTGCCCTACTTATCAGGCAAAGCATTACAAGGCATCTTTTCAGTCATATATACTTTTATTATTTTTTCATATACTCCCTTAAGTACGCAGGTATCATCTACTACTAGCACAGCAATTAAAACTTTCTCTGAATTAAATATTGCCGGTACCTTCTTTATGTCATTAATTTATTTTGGTAATGCATTGCTGTTCTTATTTTTATTATGTATGATACTGGCAATTATCTCTTCCCTAAATAAAAATGAAAAAAAGTGATTATTAAATCACTTTTTTAATTCTTGTCTGTTCTCATGCAACACTTCCAGTGTTTGCTGAATAATCTTCTCAAGATTTACAAGAATATCGTCTGCATATTCTTTGGTTCCCAAACGTATCTCCCTTGCATTCTTCTGAGCATTGGCAATAATTTCACCTGCCTGCTCATAGGCTTTTTGGGTTAATTCATGCTCATCAATCAAAGAAATTATTTTATTTTCTGCATCTTTAATAATATTATTCGCTTCTTTTTGAGCTTCCAAAAGAATACGCTGTCTTTCTTCTTTGACCCATTTTGCTTGCTTCAGGTCCTCAGGAAGCTTTAAACGAATTTCTTGTATGATTTCGAGAATCTCTTCTTTTTCTAAAACACTTTTTCCTGAGAAGGGAATTGACATTCCTCTGTCCACAATATCTTCTAGTGTATCAATTAATGAAAAAACCTCCATGCAAGTTACCCCCTGGTTTCTCTAACCTTCTTAATAATTTCGAAAATGATTTCATCTGGAACAAGCTCTTTTAAACACCCGCCCAAATTTGCTACTTCTTTTACAATACTGGAGCTTAAATAAGAATACTTACTGTTGGTCATCATAAACAATGTTTCTATTTCCGGTTCTAACTTATTATTCATTAGAGCCATCTGAAACTCATATTCAAAATCTGAAACAGCTCTCAAACCTTTTACAATTACTGTTGCAGATTTTTGCTTCATGTAATTTACCAACAAGCCGGCGAAGGAATCTATTTCAACATTGTCGATATTTTTAGTTACCTGACGCAGCAGACGAATTCTTTCCTCAACCGTAAACATAGGGATTTTACTGCTGTTCTGTAGAATTCCTACAATTACTTTATCAAAAACTTTGGAAGCTCTTTCAATAATATCCAAATGACCATTTGTTACTGGGTCAAAGCTTCCTGGATATATAGCTATTCTCATATATTTTCATCCTGTCCATCAATATATTGTGTAAAATTTATGATAGTAATCACTGTTCTTCCATAACTTCTTTCCTTAATAATTTCAAATCCTTCAAGCGGCTCAGGAAGTTTATCATGGCTCTCTCTTTCAACAACAATGATACCCTTTGCACTTAATAACTCTTTCTTTCTTATCTTTTCAAGCGCTGACATAATAAAACCCTTGCTGTAAGGAGGATCCATAAAAATTATGTCGAATTTTCTTTGGGTTTTCTCAAACCTGTGAATATATTCAGAATAATCACAATGATATACTTTGGCTTTTTCAGTCAACTTTGTATGTATCAGGTTCTGTTTTATTATTTCTACAGCTTCAGAACTCTTATCAATAAATACAGCAAATTGTCCTCCTCTACTCAAGGATTCAATACCTAAATTACCTGTTCCTGCAAACAAATCCAGTATATGAGCATTATTCAGGAAATCGGCAATCATGTTAAAAAGTGACTCTTTGATTCTATCTGCTGTCGGGCGCGTGTTCATCCCTTTCAGGCTCTTTAGCTTATGCCCTCTAGCAGATCCGGAAATTACCCTCAAAATCATTCCTCCAAAGTATAGAAATTTTCTTCTATGTTCTATTTTATAATAACTCCACTAAAAGTCAACACTTTTAGAGATATTATTACATAATATGCCCAATTATATAGAAAAGGAATGGCTAGATAGCCATTCCTTTATCTTATATATTAATTATTTACCTACCATACTCTGCTCAACCTGCTGAATCATCTTTTTAACCATATTCCCACCTATTGTTCCAGCCTGTCTAGCGGTAATATCTCCATTATAACCCTGCTTCAAAGTAACTCCTACTTCACTTGCTACTTCATACTTGAACTTATCCAACGCAGCTCTAGCTTCAGGTACTAACTTTCGATTATTGTTAGCCATCCATTTTCACCTCCTGTTGTTTGGTTCAATATTAATATATGTAGTTTACAAAATATTAAACAAACAATATATACTTATGGAGGTGCCTATTGG
>JBFWMP010000011.1:5836-18132 GCA_050251575.1 Clostridia bacterium | reverse complement strand
AACATTGCCATATCCATTCTCTCTCCAAACATTTTTAACAGTTTCTGTTTTAATAATTGATGTTCTTCTGCTTGAAGCTTAGAATCTTGTGCAATTAATTCTAATGCAGCTTTTTGTGCTTGCTTTAGTATGTCCACATCTGAAAATAAATTTGCAATTTTTAAGTCTGGCAAACCATGCTGTCTGATTCCAAAAAATTCACCAGGACCTCTCAATTCTAGATCTTTTTCGGAAATTTTAAAACCATCATTGGTTTTCTCCATAATTTTCATTCTTTCTTTTGCAATTTTTGAGTTGCTCGTATTAAATAATATGCAATAGGATTGGAATTCTCCTCTCCCTACTCTTCCTCGAAGCTGATGCAGCTGGGAAAGTCCAAATCTATCTGCATTTTCTATTATCATAACAGCTGCATTGGGTACATTGACACCTACCTCTATCACTGTAGTAGCCACTAAAATATCTATGCTTCCATTTGCAAAGTTCCTCATTATCTCTTCTTTTTCAGAAGTCTTTACTTTCCCATGCATGATACCGACTCTATAGTCTTGAAATACTTTCTTGTTCAAGCTTTCAGCAAATTCAACAGCAGACTTTAAATCTAATACTTCTGACTCTTCTACCAAAGGACACACAATATATGCTTGTCTTCCCTCGTTTATTTGCTTCTTGACAAAAGAATAAATTCTATCCCGCATACGATCATCTACAACATAGGTATCTACTTTTTTTCTTCCCGGCGGAAGCTCGTCAATAATGGAGACGTCCAAATCTCCATATAATATTAAAGCTAATGTTCTAGGTATTGGTGTTGCTGTCATAACAAGAACATGGGGATTGCTGCCTTTTGAAGCAAGCTCGGCTCTTTGTTTTACACCAAAGCGATGTTGTTCATCTGTAACTACCAGCCCAAGGCTTGAAAATCCTATCCGTTCTTGTATTAATGCATGCGTACCTATTACAACACTTATTTCCCCCTTTTCTATCTGCTGCTCAAGCTCTATCTTATCTTTTTTTGAAGTACTTCCTGTCAGCAGGCATATACGAATACCTTGTGCATTAAAAAGATTTCGCAAGCTCTCATAATGCTGTTCTGCCAATATTTCTGTGGGCACCATCATGGCTGCCTGATATCCATTTTTAACACACACATACATTGCCAACGCAGCAACAATAGTTTTACCGGAACCTACATCCCCCTGAACCAATCTGCTCATAGGCTTAGAGCTTTGCATATCTTGTTGAATTTCAAAAAATACATGCTTCTGTGCATTAGTTAAAGTAAAAGGAAATGATGTAATAAATTGTGCTAATTGCTTGACTGGCTTAAATTCAATTCCTTGGAATTTCTGACTATTTGTTTTAATACTTAAAAGTCCTAATTGTAAGAAAAACAGTTCCTCAAAAGCCAGCCTTTTCCTCGCCTGCAGATAGTTTTGGAATGTTACAGGAAAATGAATATTTCTGATAGAATCATTAATTTCTGCTAACCCATATGTGTTTTTGAGTTTTTCAGGTAGATATTCTTTAATATTACCTTCGAGTATTGACAAGCAGCTCCCCATAATTACCTGAATCACTTTTTGACTAAGTGATGCGGTAAGCGGATATATTGGAACAATTTTACCGGTAAACTTGTTTTCAGCGTCCAACCCCTCATACACGGGACTTATTATTTCTTTCTTTCCAAACCTTACACTCACCTTACCAAAAAACATATAAGTTTCTCCCGGTATAAAGGCATTAGAGAGATACTTCTGGTTATACCAAGCAGCTGTAATCATACCGGTATCATCCCTAAGAATTAGCTTATAGATTGAAAGACCTTTCCTTATTCTATTTTCAGACATTCGCGAAAAAGCAGCCGCTTTGATGCATACCGTTTCACCATCCATTAAATCTGCAATTTTCTTAACTTTGGTACGATCTTCATATTCTCTAGGAAAATGATAGAGCATATCCTCAACAGTATAAATACCCAGCCTATTTAAAAGCTTTGCTCTCGCTTCGCCTACCCCTTTTATATTTCTAATGTCTTTTGTTAAGAGATCAGATATCATAACTGCCTCCAGCAATGAAGTAAATTAGATTATTCGACCGATATGATATAATAGTACAATGGCTGACCACCATCATGTATTTCTATATCACAATCAGAAAACCGTTCTTCAGCATATTTTAACAGCTTCTCTATTTCCTCGTTATGAATATCCTGACCATAAAAAATGGATATCATCGAACTATCTTCATCTACCAAGATATCAAGCAGCTCGTGACAAGTTTCATTCACATCTTTTCCAACAATTTCAATCTTTCCATTGTGCATCCCAAGAATATCACCTTCTGAAATATCTTTGTCTTCAATGCTTGAATTTCTTACTGCATAGGTAACCTGTCCTGTTTTAACTTGCTCTAATGCAGCACTCATTTTCTCATAATTCTCTTTCTGACCTGCTTCAGCATCAAAAGATAACATGGAGGCAATCCCTTGAGGGATACTTTTTGTAGGAATCACAATGATATTTTTTTCAGATAATGACTTTGCTTGTTCTGCTGCAAGAATAATATTTTTATTATTAGGCAATACAAAAATATTTTCTGCATAGATAGTATCAATCGCTTTTAATATATCATCAGTACTTGGATTCATGGTCTGTCCGCCTTCAATAATCTTGTCAGCCCCCAAGTCCCTGAATATATTTTTCAGCCCTTCACCCATTGCTACTGTAACAAATCCATATCGTTTATTTTCTTTCACTTCTTCAGAGACTAGATGTTTATGTTGTTCTTTCATATTATCAATTTTAATACGCGTCAATTCACCAAGCTTAAGAGATTCCTGAATAACCGTTCCGGGATTATTTGTATGAACATGAACCTTAATCACATCTTCATCATCAATAACCAGCATACTATCTCCCAATTTTTCTATCTTGCTTTTTAGCTTATCTGCATTGGACGCACCATTTCTCTTTCGGACAAGAAATTCAGTACAATACATGAACTGTATATTTTCAACTGCGGCTATTTCAGATTTGTGTTCTGTCACTGCATTTGGGGTTTTACTTAGTTCAATCTCTTTATCGGCTTGTAGTGCATAAAAAGCCCCTTCTAAGATAAATATAAGACCTTTGCCTCCAGCATCTACTACTCCTGCTTTTTTAAGTACCGGAAGCATTTCAGGTGTTTTATTCAACGTATTTTTAGCATGCTCAATGACCGCTTCAAATACTTCTATAATGTTATCATTTGATTTGCTAATCTCATCCGCTATTCTTGCCCCTTCACGTGCAACCGTCAAAATAGTGCCTTCCGTAGGTTTCATCACCGCTTTATAAGCAATATCCACTCCAGCTTTTAAGGCTAATGCCAATCCCTTTGCATCAACAGCATTACTGCCTTTCATTCCTTTTGCAAAACCTCTGAAAAGCTGAGATAATATAACGCCTGAATTTCCTCTTGCCCCTCTCAATGAAGCTGATGCCAATACATCTGCTATGACCGATATAGAATCGTCTTCTTTTTGCTTTACTTCTCTAGAAGCTGTAAGAAGGGTAAGTGACATATTCGTTCCGGTATCTCCATCAGGTACAGGAAAAACATTCAATTCATCTACGATTTTCTTATTATTTTCTAAATTATTAGCCGCAGATATAATCATTTTCTTTAGTGCTTTTCCATCTATTTGCTTTAATATCAATGTAAATTCCCCTCTCACTATTCTTCTACTCTCATGCTTTCTACAAATACATTAATTTTTTTTATTTTTAAGCCTGTCATAGATTCTAATGAATATCTTACATTGTTAACTATATTCTCACAAATTGCAGATATATTCACACCATATTCAACAATAATATGTAAATCTACTACTAAGTAATCTCCATCAACCACTACCCTAATCCCTTTGCTTAATACTTCCCTCTTCAAAAGGCTTACCAATCCATCAGCCGTATTACGCGACGCCATGCCTACAACACCATAGCATTGAGTAGCTGCAATACCTACCATATTTGCCAATACGTCTGCCGGTATAATAATATTACCGTAATCTGTTTCTAGTCTGCCAGACATTCATCATACCTCCTATCAATAAATGGGTATCTGAAATAAGTATTATCTATTCTTTGTTATTTTAATATATTTTAAAAATTATTACTACCCCTTTTTAAAAAACCCTTGCAAAATTGGCTTTGGTTTGTTAAAATAATATTGTTTTACGGGAAATGGTATCTGCTTTATATTCTTGTAGGAGGTGTATATAGATGGCACAATGCGATGTTTGTGGAAAAGGTTTGGTTTTTGGAATAACAGTCAGCCACTCTCATAGAAGGACTAATAGAACTTGGAAAGCAAATGTAAGAAAAGTAAAAGCAATTGTAAACGGTACTCCAAAGTCAATTTATGCGTGTACTCGTTGCTTACGTTCTAATAAGGTTACAAGAGCATAGCATAAAAAGGTTCAAGAATAATTATTTTTGAACCTTTTTTATGTTCTTCTTTTGTGATTATGTACACTAATTAATTCTGAATACTGTTTTAAGTATTTTCCCAATAAAGCCGGGCATCTTTAATACTACGATTTTCATAATTACACCTCACTTTTTAGTTTAGCTTATCCATTTCTGAAGAATAGCCACCCAATTGATATCAGGATGATGCCTTCTATTATAACCAGCAGTTGTAACGGTAGGATAAAAGCAATAAGTATAGCTGCCCCCAATACTCCTAGAACAAGACCTAGGGTTTTATTTTTCCCAGCCATAATAAAAGACTCACCTCCTATACTTTTCTGTTATTAGTATATTCAGCAAGCCACTTTTCGTGAGTAATATGAAGTTGATTTTTTTCTGCATGCAAAAACAGTGTATAATCTTAAACACCAACTACAACAAATTACATTAATCCCATGCCTTTACAACCAACAGCAATCCTTCCTTAACGTTAATATCTGCTTCTTCTTTGATAAATATATTGCTGATGCCATTAGGTACTCCAAATACCATCTGCGCATCTTTCAAGGCATATTGCAGCCCTTGTGTTGTTATCCCCGACACCATCTCCGTAATGGGAAGCAAAGAAACTTTCTCCCCTAATTCACCTTTAAGTCTAATATGATTATCAATAAGATAGATTTCATTGTTTTCATTAAGTATTTTTGCTTGTATCCCTTTATCCAATAGCAGCTTTAATAAAGATACATTCGCAAGCGAGTGATCGAATCTGCTTCCAAGGCTTCCAATCAGAATAACCTCGCTGCATCCGCGTTGTAAGGCGTATTCAACTGCCAACTGGGTATCTGTTTCATTTTTATCGGTTGAATAGCGAATAAGTTCAATATTTTTCAGTTCTAAATCATTAAAATATTTCTCGCCGATAGAATCAAAATCCCCAACAATTACATTAGGCAAAACACCTATTTTTTCAGCATGCTTTGCACCACCATCCGCACAAATAACAAAATCAGTGGACTGAATCTTTTCTTTATAAAAATCATAATCGTTAATACTTCCATTAGAAATTATCCATGCTTTCATAAATGCTCACCCATACTTTCTTACCTCTGCCATTCTTTGATGTCTTTTAATTGATTGTAAAGATAACTATAGCTATCATATCTTGATTGACTTAACTTTCCTTCCAATACAGCTTTTTTGATGGCACATTGCGGTTCTTTAATATGAGTACAGCTTCTATATTTACAAGATGAATAATAATCATCGTATTCCTTGAATAAATGCGGAAGCTCTTCAGCTCTGATATTTGTCAGCTCAAAAGAAGTAAAGCCCGGTGTATCAAGTACAAAACTATCCTCATCTAACTGCAGCAATTCAACATGCCTGGTGGTATGCTTCCCTCTATCTATCTTTTTACTTATTTCACCGGTCTGAAGTTTGAATCTAGAGTCAACAGTATTTAACAGGCTGGACTTCCCAACTCCGGACGCACCGGCAAAAGCTGTAATTTTACCTTTTAGAGCTTGTCTAAGTTCTTCAATACCTTCTTTGGTGTGTGAGCTGGTAGATATCACATGATATCCGGCAGTCCTATAGATATCGCACAAACCTAGATATTCCTTTTTGGTATCTAAATCAATTTTATTAAAACAAATAACCATGTCTAAAGAATTGAATGCTGCAACTGTTAGCAGCTTATCCAATAATAGTATATTCGGAGCCGGTAGGGAAACTGACGCAACTATTACGAGTTGGTCAACATTCGCTACCGGAGGCCTAATAAGAAAATTTCTTCTACGAAAGATGTTTTCGATGCTTCCTTGCCCATCATCATGTGCAGATATTTCTATCTCAACATGATCTCCAACCATTGGTGACACATCATCTTTTCTGAATTTTCCACGGGCTTTACACTCAATAATACCCTGCTCGGTTTTTACATAGTAAAAACCGCCAATACCTTTTAATATGACGCCAGTAGGCATTATTGAACATCACCACCAAAATCGATTCTTGTATTTTCATCGCCCAGCTTTTGTCCGTCAATATATACCGCAATATAAATTGTGCCACGACCTGAGAGTGGAATGGTTACTACCCCTTCACCTTCAGAGGTGCTATGCATCTTTTCATACGCAACCTTTTCAAAAATATAATCACTTTGAGAATCTGTCTTTTTATAGTATTCTATCTTTATAGTTACTTTATCCTTGTCGTTAGGTAATGGAATATTGATATATCGCTGAACCTCATCTGTAACCTTTCCTTTGCTTACGGTAAGATTCATCAATGTTTTTTCTTCAACCTCACTCTGCGCAGTAAGACCTTGTCCAATTACCAATCCTTTAGGCTGATCACTGATTTCTGGAATTATCTCTCCCACCAGCAGTCCGGATTCACTAATCATTCTTTTAGCTTCATCTTCACTTTTTCCAACAAGAGTAGGGACAGTAACCATTTTTATTTTTCTTCCCCTGCTTACATAGAGTTGAATAATATCCCCAATCTGCACCTCTGTCCCTTCTTCCGGTACATTTCGGATAATTATACCCTCCGGTATTGTATCATGGTATTCGTCAATCACTTTATAATTCAAGTCCACATCCTCTAAATCAATCTCTGCCTGCCTATATTCTTTATTAACGAGTTCCGGTACTTTAATTACCTTTGCACCCTTACTCACTATGACTTTTATGGTTTGTGGTATCTTTACTACTATTTCCGCTGCCGGGTCCTGAGATATAATTCTTCCCTTTTCATATTCATCATTATACTGTTGTTCGCTTTCTAATACTGTAAATTTATGTTCATCTGTATAAAAGCCCTTTACAGTATTATAGTCTTTGCCTACTAGATCAGGTACCTTCTGTTCAATATTTTTACTAAAAGCAATTCGATCTTTTAACATATTATATCCAACAAAAGTCAATCCGCTAATAATAAATAGTGAAGTAATAATAGCAGCAATAATAGCAATTCGATCTTCTTTTTTTACTTTTTTCTTTCTTTTACCCATGTTCTCACTTCCGTTAATGTTAATAATAGGAATTTTCCTGGTAGGATAGTCGTCAAAACCCTCACTATCAATAAAGTCTTCATTTGGCTGTTCAAATGCTTGATATAAATCTTTCAGCATAGCTACCGCTGAGGAATAACGGCTGCCTTGATCTTTATGAATCGCTTTCAGTACAATAGACTGCAATGCAATCGGTATGTTTTTATTGAGCTGTTTAGGTGGCACAGCGAGTTCTTGTATGTGTTTTATTGCAACTGCTACAGGACTATCTCCATCAAATGGCACCCTGCTTGTCAGCATTTCATACATTACAATTCCCAGAGAATATATATCAGATTTCTCATCTGTGTAACTTCCTCTAGCCTGCTCCGGCGAAAAATAATGTACTGAGCCAATGGTATTGCCGCCTAATGTTACAGTTGCAGAAGTTACAGCACGGGCAATGCCGAAATCAGTAACCTTTACCATACCCTCTTTTGTAATCATAATGTTGTGAGGTTTGATATCCCTATGCACTATATGCTTTTTATGCGCATGTTCCAGCGCAGAACAAATTTGAACAGAATAATTTAACGCTTCCTTCCATGGCAGTGCACCATTCTTGTTGATCATTTCCTTAAGAGTAATCCCGTCAATATATTCCATAACAATATAATAAATATCATCCTGCTGCCCAACATCATATACTGAAACAACATTTGGGTGGGATAAGCTGGCAGCTGCCTGAGATTCTATACTGAATCTACTGATAAACTCTTGATCCTCAATAAACTCACGTCTCAGAATCTTAACAGCCACAAAACGGTTAAGAAGCCTGCAATGAGCTTTATATACTAACGCCATTCCCCCTGCACCAATTTTTTCAATAATTTCATATCTATTTCCTAAAATAGTTCCTATCATCTTTACACCTCTTCTAACATAAGCTGCTTATGTTCTTTAAAATTCTAAAGCAACAACAGTTATATTATCTAATCCACCCCGATCATTTGCAATGGAAATAAGTTCCTCTACTGCCGATTGAAGATGATTCCTGCATTTGAGTACAGACAATATCTCTAAGTCTGTAAGCATATTAGATAAGCCGTCGGTACACATAATAATCATATCTCCTTCAGAATATTCCTGAATATGAATATCAACCGGGATATTTTCCTCTCCCCCTAAGGCACGCGTAATAATATTTTTTTGCGGATGATTCTGAGCTTCTTCTCTAGTGATGCTTCCACTGTTGATAAGCTCTTCAATCATAGAATGGTCAGTAGTGATTTGGGAGATGCTGCTTTCATGAATGAGATATGCCCTACTGTCACCAACATGAGCAATATATATCTTTTTGTCATATATGATGCAGGCGATTGCTGTTGTCCCCATTCCATTATAGGATTGATTTTCAAGGGACTTGTCATAAATAGTTTTATTTGCCCTACTCATACTGTCATTCATGATCCCAATCACTTGTTGATCAGTCATATCAGGATGATAGAAATCTTTAATATATTTTTTTATTTCCTCAATAGCTAAACTGCTTGCAATCTCACCAGCATTATGTCCTCCCATGCCATCGGCTACAATGCAATATCCAAAAACATCTTCAAGGTTAAATTCTGATACAAAAAAACAATCTTCATTGATATCTCTAGCTTTTCCTTTGTCAGTAAAGGCACCTATTCTCACTCTCTTCCCCCCTTTAAATTCATTATTTTGTATGACCCCTTCTGAGTTGACCGCATGAAGCATTAATATCACCACCAAGTTCTCGTCTTACTGTTGTCGATATTCCACTTTTTTCTAGCATATTTTTAAATAAATCAATTTGTTTTGAAGAGCTCTTTTTATAATCTCTTTCATCAATTTTATTAATCGGTATCAGGTTCACATGGCATAAAAGTCCTTTTATGATACTGCTTAATTGCCGGGCATCTTCCATACTGTCATTTACTCCCGATATCAATGCATATTCAAAAGTTATTCTTCGATTGGTACGCTGTATATATAATTTACAAGCTTCAATAATCTTTTCAACTGAATAGCTTTTGTTCACCGGCATGATTTTACTTCTCGCTTCATTATTAGGTGCATGCAGTGAAATAGATAATGTAATTGGCATGTTTTCTTGTGACAACTTCAACATTTCTGGAACCAAACCACAGGTAGACAAGGATATATGTCTATAGCCTATATTTAATCCCGCAGGGTGATTTACATTCTCAAGAAATTTTATCACATTATCATAATTATCTAACGGCTCTCCAATTCCCATCAGTACAATATTAGAGATTCTTTCCCCGATATCCTTTTGAACAAATATTACCTGATCGATTATTTCTCCGGCAGACAGATGCCTGATTAATCCCCCAATGGTTGAAGCGCAGAAATTACACCCCATTCTACATCCAACCTGAGTTGATATGCAAATAGTTATTCCATGCTTATATCTCATTACCACGCTTTCAATGAAATTTCCATCCTTCAGTCCTAATAAATATTTAATGGTTCCATCAAGTTTCGACTGATGCTTTTCTACAATATCCACAGTACTTATAAAGCATCTTTCACTTAACTCTCTTCTTAAATCTTTCGATAAATTTGACATTTCATCAAAACTTGTAACCCCCTGATGAAGCCATTCAAAAACTTGCTTAGCTCTAAACTTCTGATGTCCAATTTCAATAAAATACTGTTCTAATTCTTCCATCGTAAAATCTTTCAAATTTATTCTTTCTGTCAAATTAGTTTCTCCCTTCAACCTTGCCGCCTAAGCTTGCATATGAAGAATCCATCTATTCCGTCTACATTAGGATATAGCTGAATATATCCGTTTGAAGCTGTCTCTTTCTTTAAACCGATTGGAAGGTATTCTTCAATACTCTCCCTCTGAAATTCCTTATTATTGTCTAAAAAGTCATCTATGACTTGTATATTTTCCTCTTCTTGGATGGTACAAGTACTATAAACTAAGTAGCCGCCATTTTTTACATACTGAGAGCATACTTGCAGTATATTCTTTTGCAGATGCACAATGTCTTCAAAGTCTGCACTCGCTTTATTCCATTTTATATCAGGTTTTCTTCTTATTATGCCTAATCCAGAGCATGGCGCATCCACTAATACTCTATCAGCTTTATGTAATAAGTCATTCACTTCTATCGTAGCATCGTGACATTCTGCTTTTATCGAATCAAGGTCCAGTCGCTTCGCAGCACTTTTTACCAGCTCAATCTTATGAGGATGCAGATCCCAACCCAACACTTTTCCCTCGTTATTCATTAATTGAGCAATATGAGTCGTCTTACCTCCCGGCGCACAGCAAACATCAATAATAAATTCCTTGGGTTTCGGATCCAAAATTCTAGATACAAGCATGGAGCTTTCATCCTGGACTTGAAACAATCCATCTTGAAACGCTTTCAGCTTATCAATTCTTCCCACCTGTTCAAGCACCAGCGCACACTCATTGTATTTGCCCTTTAACGCAACAACCTTCTCATTGCTTAACAGTTCCATTAAATCCTCTGTATTTGTCTTTAACGTATTTATTCTAATGCTAAGCTCAGGTATCTCATTACCGGCTTTGCACAAATCTTCAGTAAATTCAAAACCGAAGCTCTTAACCCAACGATGAATGAGCCAGTCCGGATAAGAATAAATTACTTCTAAATATTTTTCCGGCTCTCTATTTCTATCAGGATATTTTATTTTTTCCTTATTCCTTGATACATTTCGCAGCACGGCATTTACATAGTTCACCGAAGCATGATGACCATATCTTTTCGCCAGTCTGACACTTTCATTACAAGCAGCTGAATCAGGTATTTTATCCAAATATATAATTTGATAAATACCTACTCTTAGAACATTCAATATCCACGGAGATATCTTAGTCATCTTTATGGATGAAAACTGCTCAACAATGTAATCAATCGTCATTTTGTATTTTATTATACCATAAACAAGTTCAGTAATTAAACCTCTATCCACAACTTTATAATCACTATTTGCCAAATACTTTTTTAATGCAATATTTCCATAAGCATTATTGTGAGTGATTTCATATAATATCTTTAGAGCTGCTTCTCTGGGTGAAATGTTTTTGTCCATTCTATTCTAGTCCCTTCGTCTCCCTAGTCCTGCAATCATAAGCAATCTTAGTAGATTGGCTATACCCACTGCCGCTGATGCTACATAAGTAAGAGCAGCTGCATTTAGCACCTTTTTTGTAGGTGTAATCTCTTCCCGCGATAGTATCCCTTGTGTTTCCAATATCTCCAATGCCCTGCTACTTGCATTGAATTCAACCGGCAATGTAATCACTTGAAAAGCCACAACGCCTGTAAACAAAAGGATACCAAAATAAACCAGAGGCTCAAATCCTACAATTAATCCTAGTATTGCCAAAGGAATGGCTGCGGAAGATCCAAGACCAGCTATCGGTACCAAGCTATTTCGGAAAGCCAATGGTGCATATGAAACCTGATGCTGTACTGCATGACCTGTCTCATGTGCAGCAACTCCGACAGCACCTACGGATGTACTGGAATAAACTGACTCAGACAAACGCACTACCTTTGAACGGGGATCATAATGATCGGTTAAATGTCCCTTTGTCATTTCAACCTGAATATCATATAAGCCTTGACTATCTAAAATTTGTCTGGCAACTTGTGCACCGGTATATCCTTTTATATTTCTAATCCTCAAATACTTATTAAAAGTACCTTGTACCCTATTCTGGGCATATAATGCAAACAACATAGCAGGCATCACCAGCATGATATAATATGGGTCAATCCCCCAAAAATAACGCATAAATTTACCTCCTT
>JBFWMP010000011.1:4039-5736 GCA_050251575.1 Clostridia bacterium | reverse complement strand
TTTCTTTATCGCTTGTTCAATCTTATCTACATCTACCCTGGTATTCAAACACGGTCCTTCAGGTGTTGTATTTTCAATAGCTACAACTGGTATATTCTCAATATCCAATATTCCGCTAATCAAATCACGGCTGCATGCTACTGAAATAATGATTCCCGGCTTATTTTCTACAATTGCTTTTCTTGCCATCGTTCCGCCCGATGCAATACGTACCTTAACTTGATATTTTTCAGCAATATTTAAAATTGCATTAATGTCACATTTGCCGCATCTTTTACAATTCAATGGATCATTAGTAACCTTATGCCCGCATTTTGACCACTGCAAGCAATGAGGTGCCAAAATCAATATCTTCTCTCTACTAAACTTTGGCTCCGCTGAACTTACAATGATATTATTCAAATCTACAAAAAAACCTCTTGCAATATTCTTATCAATCCTAATTAAGCTAACTAAATCGATAGCTATAGACATAACAATTTTTATGAACTTGCTGATAATAAATGCAAATGTCTTATTAATTCTTCCCTTTTTATAAGCATTAATAACAATATAAATAAGACCAGCTGCAAACAAAATGATTATTAATACTGCAATCACTAAAAACAACATAATCAAGTTATAAGTTGCTTCGTCTACATACAAATATACCAATAAAGCTGCAACTAATACAATGACTGATAATATTGAAAAAACCCCGGATATTTTTAAAAAAACTTCAAGTCTTTCTTTTTTATAATCCATAATTAATCCATATATTCCCCTATTTCTATAGAATGACCTCTTAGGTAATCATCAACCGTCATACGTTTTCCGGCTTCAAATTGTATTTCTCTAATGATAATGCCACATTTGTCTCCTGCAGTTACTACAAGTCCCTTGTTTTTTATATAATCAACAATTTTCCCGGCAGTTTCATTTGGATACTCTCCACCGGTTTCAACTGTCCATATTTTCATTGTCTGACCTTTGTATATTGAATAGGCAATAGGCCAAGGGTTTACTCCACGGACAAGATTCTTAATCTCAGCAGCCGGTTTACTCCAATCTATTCTGGATATCGACTTATCCAGCATGGGCGCATAAGTTGCCTGCTCATCAGACTGCGTTTGTCTTGGTACAGCATTTTTTTTAATTAATCTAACAGTATCCTTTAGCACTTGTGCACTTAGCATAGACAGCCTGTCATGTAATTCACCGGCTGTTTCATCCTCACTGATACTCAAGCTTTTTTTTAATATCATATCTCCCGTATCCAATCCTACGTCCATATACATAGTTGTTATACCGGTTTCTGTTTCACCGTTAATGATACACCACTGAATGGGTCCTGCTCCTCTATACTTAGGGAGCAGCGATGCATGAACATTAATACATCCGTATTTAGGATAATCAAGTATATACTTTGGCAATATTTTGCCATATGCAACGACAATAATTAAATCAGGATTAATGTCCTGTAAATCTTGTAAAAACTCATTATCTTTAAGTTTTACAGGCTGATAAACAGGAATGTCCTTTGTTACAGCATACTCCTTTACCGGCGGAGGTGTCATCTTATGCCCTCTGCCTTTTGGCTTATCCGGCTGGGTCACCACACCCGTAATATCATATCCTTCTTCAACTAAAACCTTTACGCACGGAACAGCAAATTCTGGTGTACCCATGAATAGTATTTTCAAAATTAATCACCTCTG
>JBFWMP010000011.1:0-3939 GCA_050251575.1 Clostridia bacterium | reverse complement strand
CCTACCTCTCATTTGGATCAATAAAGCGTGTCACTTTGTCAATAAACAATATTCCATTTAAGTGGTCAATTTCATGGCATAGAGCTATTGCGAGTAGTTCTTCGCCCGTAACCTCTATGACTTCTCCATGTCGATTCAGCGCTTTTACAGTAACCTTTTCCGGTCTTTCCACTTCTCCAAGCTTCCCGGGTACACTAAGGCAGCCTTCTGCTTCATTTTGTTTTCCTTCTGTTGAAATGATTTCCGGATTAATTAGTTCAATAATTCCCTTTCCAACATCTATGACAACAATTCTCTTTAATACTCCAACTTGGGGTGCTGCTAACCCAACACCATTGGCAGCTTTCATGGTTTCTGCCATATCATCAAGAAGTGTAAGTACATTTTTGTTGATACTATCTACCGGTCGTGATATTTTACGTAAAACATCATCACCGATTCTTCTAATTAATCTACTTGCCATAATATATCCTCCTAATACATATTTACTGGATTAATATCAATAATCAAACTAAGTCCCTTATTATTTCTATCAATATAGTGTTCATTTAACAAGATGCTAAGCATCCCACGGATTCTATTACTATCCGTACATTTAATCAGCAACCTCCAACGATGCTTGTTTTTGATTTTAGATATAGGTGCCGGCATTGGACCTAATAACTCATTACATATTTTAATTTGATTATTATTCTCTACTTTATCTTTTACCACAGACGCTATTTGTTTAATCCTATTTATTACAGCATTCTCATCCACACCACTTACTAATATAGATATAATTTCACTAAAAGGAGGATAACGCAACTGCTTTCGAATACTGATTTCATTATTATAAAACGTTTGGTAATCGTGTGTCCTTGCAATCTGTATAGTCGAATCCTCCGGCTGATAGGTCTGTATCACTGCTCTGCCCTTTATATCTCCCCGACCTGCCCGGCCGGATACTTGCGTAATCAATTGGAATGTTCTTTCAGAAGAACGATAGTCATCGATATTTAATGACATATCTGCAGCTAAAACACCTACCAGTGTTACACCAGGAAAATCCAAGCCCTTTGACACCATTTGCGTACCAATCAGAATATCTATATTTTGGTCTCTGAAGGTATTTAGTATTCTTTCATGGGAAAATTTTGTACGTGTGGTATCAACATCCATCCTTAGTACCGACGCGGATGGAAATAGCAATTTTATCTCCTGCTCCACCCTTTGAGTACCTATACCGAAATGCCTGATATAATTGCTTGCGCATTTTGGACAGCTGCTTACATTTCTCACACCATATCCGCAATAATGGCAGATAAGTCTATCATTGTTTGCATGATAAGTCAGAGAAATGTTACAATGAGGGCAAGTCATTACAAAACCGCAATTTCTGCAGGATACAAATGTTGAAAAGCCTCTGCGGTTCAGAAACAATATCGTCTGCTGCCCATTATACAGATTATGTTCAATCTCTGTCTTCAGCTTAGAACTAAAAATGGACTTGTTTCCATTAATTAATTCTTCTCTCATATCTATAATTTCAACTAAAGGCAGAGAAAGATCATTGTAACGTCTAGTCATCTCCAGCAGAGCATACTCTCCTGTTTGTCCCTTGTAATAGCTTTCGATGGAAGGAGTAGCTGAACTATAAATTACTACAGCATTTTCAACCTTACTTCTATACTCAGCCACTTCCCTCGCATGATATCTTGGTGACAACTCCGATTTGTAGGAATTTTCATGCTCCTCATCAAGTATTATAATTCCAAGATTCTTAAACGGAGCAAATATTGCAGATCTGGCACCTACTACCACATCGACTTGCAACTCTCTAATCTTTTTCCATTGGTCATACCTTTCGCCCATGGATAAACCACTATGAAATACAGCAACTCTTGAACCAAAGCGTCCTATGAAACGCTCCACCATTTGCGGAGTCAGTGCTATTTCAGGAACAAGAACAATAGCCTGTTTTCCTCTTGATATAACATCATCAATAACCTGAAGATAAACTTCCGTTTTTCCACTACCGGTTACCCCTCTAAGCATAAAGGAAAAGGGTACTTCTTCATTCAGTTTTTTATTAATACATTTTATCACATTTATCTGTTCTTGAGTAGCATCAAATGCAGTAGTACGTTTGATACTCTTTTCGTCTACAGGATTTCTTATCACAATATGATCTCTAAATACTATTAATCCTTTTTTATGCAAAGTATTCACTGCACTATGGGAACCTCGGGAGAACAATACCAGATCTGCAACAGAAACAAACTCATTCTCTAGTAGAATCTCAATAATTCTTGCCTGCACAGGTGCCTTCACCATTAAATCCTCCAGCTGATATTCTGCTTCTTCCTGACTAACAGCTAGATAGGCCACTCTTATTTTTTTATCCTTTACCAAAGAAAAATAATCATTAGAAATGATCACAATACCTTTTTTCACCATAGATTTTATGGAAGGTTGTATCTTCTGATTGTCCGTTAAAGCAATCAACTCTGAATATTCTATTGCTCCACCGTTCTCTAGAATTATTTTTAATAGTTTTTGCTGAACAGGTGAACACGCTGTTTTTTGCTCAATGATATCCCTATCTAAAGTATTATTTATCTTAATCCATTCATGAAACTTCAATCCAATCCCCGGGGGCAATAAAGCTTTAACAGCCTCATGGTAAGTACATAGATATTTTTCTCTCAGCCAATGAATAAGATATACCATCTTTTCATCAAATAGAGGCACACCATCAACAATACTGCTGACTTCTTTTAATTCTGTCAACTTGCTGAAGCCTATCAAATTAATCACATATGCTTCTGTTTTTTTATTTCCCTTACCGAAAGAAACGATGACCCTACTGCCTACCTTCACTTCATTGCTATACTTAGGGGGAATTAAATAGTGAAATATTTTGTCTACGCTTCTAGATGTATTGCTTACTATCACTTCTGCAATATTTTCGACCATCCTAAATACACCCCCTTCTAAAAACAGCCCACCCTTTAATGGGTGAGCTTTAGCTTAATCACTATGTATATTTCTCTTTTGTTGATATATTTGCAATCCCTTATCAAGTATCATATGTGCAAGCTGTTCTTTCGCCATAATGGGTAAGGTATCTATATTTCCATTCTTATCAATTATTGTTACAATATTTGTATCTACTGAAAAACCTGCACCTTGCTCTGACAAATTATTCGCGACAATCAAATCCAAATTCTTTTTAAGCAGCTTTTCTCTCGCATACCCTTCTAAGTTTTGGGTTTCCATAGAGAAACCGATTAGAACTTGTTTAGAAATCCTCTTCCCAAGCTCCATAAGAATATCAGGATTTTTTGTTAGTATAAGGTCAATATTACCATCACTCTTTTTAATCTTATTCTCACTTGTGTATAGCGGACGATAATCCCCAACAGCTGCCGCCTTAATAATCATAGATGCTTCTTTATAATAATCTAACACAGCATCGTACATTTCTAAAGCTGTATTCACCGATATTGTCTTTACACCTTTCACGGCTGCAATTCCAGTAGGACCTGTAATCAAAGTTACTTGTGCACCACGATATCTTGCAGCCTTAGCGATCGCATAACCCATCTTACCGGAAGAATAATTGGTTACAAATCTTACCGGATCCAGCGGCTCTCTTGTAGGCCCTGCAGTAACCAAAACTTTATGTCCTTTTAGATTCTTCTCATAGGCTATAGCATCAATGATAGTATCTAAAATATCCTCTATATCTGCAAGCTTCCCCTGTCCTATATCTCCACATGCGAGACGCCCATGCCCCGGCGCAACAAAACTATAATCATAAGATTTCAACTTTTCTATATTCTCTTGCACGATAGCATTTTCATACATATTACAGTTCATGGCAGGAGCAAAAATCACCGGACATTTTGCTGCCATCACAGTAGTAGAAAGCATATCATCAGCGATACCGTTTGC
>JBFWMP010000010.1:14830-38352 GCA_050251575.1 Clostridia bacterium | reverse complement strand
CGGTTCAGCAAAGGGTGTTGGTATTGTTGGTGAGGCTGCTGCAGGAGTGGTTACAGAAGATCCGAGTAAGTTTGGTCAAGCATTATTGCTTCAGGCACTTCCTGGAACACAAGGTATTTATGGTTTGTTGACTGCATTTGTTATTTTAAATAAGATTGGTGTAGTTGGTGGAACGATGCAAAACCTGACAACGCAGCAAGGATTCTATTTTCTTGTAGCTGCACTTCCTATTGCTTTTGTTGGACTATATTCAGGTATCGCACAGGGTAGAGCTGCTGCTGCCGGTATAGGTATCATTGCAAAACGTCCTGAGGAACTTGCAAAAGGTATTACTTTTGCTGCGATGGTTGAGACCTACGCGGTGTTAGCATTACTGGCATCAATATTAATGGTATTTGGAATTAATATATAATAAGGGAGTGTCCCAAATGGCAGGAGCAGAAAAGATAAAAGAAAGAATATTAGAGGAAGCCCGCCTGCTGGCACAGGAAAATCTTGATCAGGCAAAGAAGGAAGCTGCTGGAGTTGTTAAAGCTGCAAAAAAAGAAGCAGAACAGAAAAAGGCTTTCATTATTGAAAAGGCTCAAAAAGAAGCAGTGGAAAGAAAAAAAAGATTGATTGCTGTAGCAGAACTTGAAGCAAGAAAACAAAAACTTCAAGCCAAGCAGGAAATGATTGAAGAGACCTTTATAAAGACATTAGATATGTTAAATAAGATGCCTGCAGATAAATATCGGGGCATTTTAATGGATATGATTTTAAGTGTGGTACATACAGGGAAAGAAGAAATTGTTATTTCCAATGACGACGTACAGAAGTTGGGTTCGGATTTTGCGCTCGATGTGAATAAGAAGCTGACTGAAAGAGGATTGACTGGAAATATAATACTATCTATTCAGAAAAGAAGTATAAATGGTGGTTTTATTTTAAAGACAGGAGATATTGAAATCAATAATTCCTTTGATGCAATTATAAGGATGCAGCACGATGAATTGGAAACAGAAATAGTCAAAGCATTATTTTAAGTGTCAATATACTCGAAATGGTGCGGGATAAGAGTGTTGCTAAACTTATTATGCGAAAGGAGGAATGAAGATTGTCGGTACATAACGATACGCAGTATGCATATGCAGCTGCAAGAGTAAGGGCCATTGAGAGAAAGTTATTGGATAAAGTCAAAATTGATAGAATGGTTGAAGCAAAAACGGCTGAAGAGGCATTAAAGGTATTGATTGATGCTGATTATGGCTACTCTGACGGAGATATTTCCGATGCATTTGCATATGAGATAATTCTAAAAGAAGAGCATAAGAAAGTATACAAGCTGTTAAAAGAAATTGCACCCCAACCGGAAGTATTTGATATATTTCTTATTGGGAATGACTTTCATAATATAAAAGTTCTTTTAAAAGCAGAATTTTTAGGACAGGATTTTGATGAATTATTGACGGATACAGGAACAATTCCCTCAAGTAAGCTTAAAATTATGATCAAAGACCGAAATTTGTCAGAGATGGATCCTGTTATGCAAAAAGCTATTGAAGAATGTATTGATTCCTTCAACAGGACAGGAGATCCTCAGAATATAGATTTGATTTTAGATAAGGCAAGCTTTCAACAGATGAAAGAAGCTGCTGAATGCTCAAAGATTAAATTTATCATAGGGCTGGTGGAAATTCTTGCAGACTTGGCGAATATCAAGATCTTTTTAAGGGTGCAAAGATTAAAGAAGTCTTGGGATTTCTTAAGCAAGGTTCTTGTGCCTGGGGGAACGATTGGTGAAAAAATATTTATAGAGAAGCTGGAGAGTCCTTTAGAAGGTTTTGTAGAAGTTTTAAAATATACACCTTATGGTAGTTTTTCTGAAGAAGCCATCGAGAGTTTTAAGAATTCAGGTAATCTAACAGTGTTTGAGAAGTTATCCGATAACTTTATGATATCCTATATAAAGAAAGCAAAATATATTTTCTTAGGTATTGAGCCCCTGGTAGGCTATCTGATGGCGAAAGAAAATGAAATAAAGATTGCCCGGATTATAATGGTTGGGAAAATCAATAATATATCCAATGAAATGATAAGAGAAAGGCTGAGAGAAGCTTATGTATAAGATAGGGGTTATAGGAGACAAAGACAGTATTCTCGGTTTTAAAGCGCTTGGTTTGTCAGTTTTTCCTGTCACTCAACCTTCTGAAGCTGAGAAAGTTTTGCACGAATTAGCACGGGATAAGTTCGCAGTGATTTATATTACCGAACAAATTGCGAAGGATATTGTTTCAAGTATAGAACAGTATAAGGATAACCGATTTCCGGCTATTATTCCAATCCCAGGCAATCAGGGTTCTCTGGGGATAGGGATGCAAGGAGTCAAGAAATCAGTAGAACGCGCAGTAGGTGCAGATATATTGTTTAAAGATGAATAAAGAGCTCTTAACTATGAGTTTGAAGAATTTATAATTGTGGCTTTTAGCTTGATAATAGTTTGCGGAGTTAGATTACCCTAGCTCCCGGCTGCAAGTTCCAAGCTACCAAGGAAAGTAGGGTGAATGAGAGTTGAGTCAGGGAACAATCGTAAAAGTATCCGGTCCTTTGGTTATTGCTGAAGGCATGAGAGACGCAAATGTGTTTGACGTGGTTCGTGTTAGCGAACACAAACTGATTGGTGAAATTATTGAAATGCATGGAGATAGAGCTTCTATCCAGGTTTATGAAGAGACAGCAGGTTTGGGTCCTGGTGAGCCGGTAGTATCTACAGGATATCCGCTTAGCGTTGAATTGGGACCAGGTTTGATTGAATCTATGTTTGATGGGATTCAAAGACCTTTGGAAGAAATGCGTAGAAGGGTTGGAAGTAATATCACCCGTGGGATAGATGTACCTTCTCTTGATAGACAAAAGAAGTGGAATTTTGAGGCTGTAGTTTCAAAAGGAACAAAAGTCACTGCAGGGGATATTATCGGAAAGGTACAAGAAACAACGGTAGTTGAACATAAAATCATGATTCCTTATGGGGTTGAAGGTACCCTTGAAGAGATTTTTTCTGGGGAGTTTACGATCGAAGATACAGTTGCAGTTGTAAAGAAAGATAATGGTGAGACAGTAAATGTACAAATGATGCAAAAGTGGCCGGTACGAAGAGGCAGACCCTATAAGGAAAAGCTTCCGCCTGAAACACCATTAATCACTGGACAAAGAGTTATCGATACCCTGTTTCCAATTGCAAAAGGCGGTGTTGCTGCCGTTCCGGGACCTTTTGGAAGCGGTAAAACAGTTGTACAACATCAGCTTGCAAAATGGGCAGATACAGATATCGTTGTATATATCGGCTGTGGTGAACGTGGAAATGAAATGACAGATGTTCTTATGGAATTTCCGGAGTTAAAAGATCCAAAAACCGGAGAATCATTGATGAAGAGAACTGTGCTTATTGCAAATACCTCGGATATGCCGGTTGCTGCCCGTGAGGCTTCTATTTACACGGGAATTACCATAGCAGAATACTTTAGAGATATGGGCTATAGCGTTGCATTAATGGCAGACTCTACTTCTAGATGGGCGGAAGCTCTTAGAGAGATGTCCGGTCGTTTAGAAGAAATGCCTGGTGAGGAAGGATATCCTGCATATTTAGGTTCCAGACTTGCTCAGTTCTATGAAAGAGCAGGCAGAGTTATAAGTTTAGGTACTAATGGACGTGAAGGTGCACTTACTGCCATAGGAGCAGTATCACCTCCAGGTGGTGACATATCAGAACCGGTATCACAGGCAACCCTGCGTATTGTAAAAGTATTTTGGGGATTGGATGCAGCCCTTGCATATAGAAGGCATTTTCCGGCTATTAACTGGCTCCAAAGTTACTCACTATATGTAGACAGATTGAATGAGTGGATTGGCGAACACGTAGCAAAAGATTGGAGTACTTTAAGAAGAGATGTCATGATAGTGCTTCAGGAAGAAGCGGAGCTAGAAGAAATCGTGAGGCTTGTCGGTGTAGATGCACTATCTTCTAATGACAGGTTGACGTTAGAAGCTGCAAAATCAATCCGTGAGGATTATTTGCATCAGAATGCTTTCCATGATGTAGATACTTATACCTCATTACATAAGCAATATGGATTGCTTAAATTAATTATGGATTTCTACTACCAAGGGAAGAAAGCTTTAGAAGCGGGAGCAGGTATCAAAGAGATATTTGAAATAACCGCTAGAGATAGAATAGGAAGAGCAAAGTATACTCCTGAAGAACAGGTAGATGATGCATTTAGCAGTATTGGAAAAGAGCTTGTGGACCAGATGAATGCATTAGTATCAAAGGAGGTTGAGTAATATGCTGAAAGAGTATAAAACAATATCTGAAGTTGCAGGTCCTTTGATGCTTGTAAAACGAGTTGAAGGCGTTAAGTATGGCGAATTGGGTGAAATTGAGCTGGCTAATGGTGAGATAAGGAGATGCAAGGTTCTTGAAGTAAATGAAGATAATGCAACGGTTCAGCTTTTTGAAAGTGCAGCCGGTATTAACCTGGCACAGAGCAAGGTAAGATTCTTAGGGAGGGGAATTGAGTTCCCCGTATCTATCGATATGCTGGGAAGAGTATTTGATGGTTTAGGAAGACCTAAAGACAATGGACCAAATATTATCCCGGATGCGCGCTTAGATATTAACGGTATCCCAATGAATCCTGCGGCTAGGGATTATCCTTCTGAGTTTATTCAAACAGGTGTTTCTGCAATAGACGGATTGAATACACTGGTAAGAGGACAGAAGCTTCCTATATTCTCAGGATCTGGATTGCCTCACGCCGAACTGGCAGCGCAGATTGCGAGACAGGCAAAAGTACGTGGAGCAGATACAAATTTCGCGGTTGTATTTGCAGCAATCGGTATTACTTTTGAAGAAGCGAATTTCTTTACAACAGAATTCAAGAAAACCGGTGCAATTGACCGTGCTGTAATGTTTATTAACCTTGCAGATGATCCGGCAATTGAACGTATTAATACTCCGCGTATGGCACTTACGGCAGCCGAATATTTAGCTTTTGAAAAAGATATGCACGTACTTGTCATATTAACAGATATTACTAACTATGCAGAGGCATTGCGTGAAGTTTCTGCAGCGAGAAAAGAAGTACCAGGACGTAGAGGATATCCTGGCTATCTATACACAGACCTTGCTACACTTTATGAAAGAGCAGGAAGAAAGAGGGATAAGAATGGAAGTATCACAATGATACCGATCCTGACTATGCCTGAAGATGACAAGACGCATCCGATTCCTGACCTTACAGGATATATCACTGAGGGACAAATCATTCTTAGCAGAGAGTTGTATAGAAAAGGAATTATGCCCCCAATTGATGTTCTGCCTTCTTTATCACGTTTGAAAGATAAAGGAATTGGCAAGGGAAAAACACGTGAAGATCATGCAGATACGATGAATCAGTTGTTTGCGGCTTATGCGAGAGGCAAGGAAGCCAAAGAGTTAATGGTTATTCTTGGTGAAGCTGCATTATCTGACGTAGATAAGTTGTATGCAAAATTTGCTGATGCTTTTGAAAAAGAATATGTTGCTCAAGGATTCGAAGAAGATAGATCTATTGAAGAAACACTGGAGGTAGGCTGGAGGTTACTATCCATACTGCCAAGGGGAGAATTGAAGCGTATTAGGGATGAATATTTGGACAAGTATTTACCGAAGAAAGAATAGTAGGGAGTAAAAGGAGAGATATATCATGGCCATGATGCGCGTAAATCCTACCCGTATGGAGTTAACCCGTCTTAAGAAACGGCTGAAAGTTGCAAGAAGAGGCCATAAGCTGTTAAAGGACAAACGGGATGAATTAATGAAGCAGTTTCTGGAGCTGGTAAGAAAAAATAAAGAGCTTCGGGAAAAAGTAGAAGAAATGCTAATGAAGGTGCATGGCAACTTTCTTATTGCGAGGGCGGTTATGTCTTCTGAGATTTTGGAAGAAGCATTAATGTTTCCAAAGCAAAAGGTATCTCTTGAAGTATCTACCAAGAATGTTATGAGCGTTGATATTCCGGTTTTGGATTTTAAAACGCAAAGTGATGATGAAAGCAACATATATCCATATGGCTTTGCGACAACTTCGGGAGAATTAGATAGTGCAATAGGTACACTATCAGAAGTATTGCCGTATATGTTAGAGCTTGCCCAGATGGAAAAATCAGCACAATTGATGGCAGAAGAGATAGAAAAAGCAAGAAGAAGAGTAAATGCACTGGAATATGTTATGATTCCTCAGCTCACTGAGACCATTAAGTATATTACTATGAAACTAGATGAGAATGAAAGAGGAACGCTAACAAGGTTAATGAAAGTTAAGGATATGATGATAGAGCAAGCAAGAAAAGCGACAGCATAATAAAAACAAACACAGTTTGCAATTTTGCAAACTGTGTTTGTTTTTATTAAAACTCTTTCCTTCCTGAAGCAGATGGAAGATTCATTTCTTCTCTGTACTTGGCTACTGTTCGACGTGCAACAGATAGTCCTTTTTCATTTAACAAATCAGTAATTTTTTGATCACTGTAGGGCTTCTTTTTTTGCTCACTGTCGATGATTTCTTTAATCATTATTTTGATATTTTCAGAGGTTAAATCGATTTGCTCTTTAGTATTAAAGCCGGAAGTAAAAAAATCCTTCAGTTCAAAAAGACCCCATGAACACTGCAGATATTTTTCATTGACTGCCCTGCTGACAGTAGATTCATGGACCGAAAGTCTGTCAGCTACATCTTTAAGTATCATTGGTGACAGGTTTCCGGGACCTGCATCAAAAAACTTCTTTTGGACATCTACAATTATCTTAGCTACACCAAGGAGAGTACTGTTTCGTTGTTCGATACACTTTATTACCCATGATGCCTGTTCAACTTTTTTAGAGATATAGTTCTTGGCATCTTCATCTTTGGTAGATTTTAAAATAGTTGTATAATAGTTGCTTATATTCATCTTAGGATATGCAAAGTCATTAAGTAAGACCTCATAATAGTCTTTGAATTTCACTACAATAATTTCAGGTTTAATATATCGTATCTGCTGATCCGAACTAAATGAATTTCCAGGATGAGGGTTTAAAGATTTAATGATCAAATACAACTCTTTTACTTTCTCAATAGAAATATTCATATCTTTAGCGATAGTATGCAATTTATTCTTACCTAAATCATCAAGATAATGTGTAATCAAGGTGATAAGCGTTTCATTTTCAACTTCCATATTTCTTAGCTGTATCAATAGACATTCTTTTAAGCTTCTAGCTCCTACGCCGGAAGGTTCTAATGTTTGAACTATTTTTAAGCAATTTTCTACTATATCATGTGATGTCTTAAAGACAAGCGCAATTTCCTCAATAGTTGCGTCAAGATATCCATTATGATTTAGTGATTGAATAATGTACTTTGTAATCTTATATCGTTTGCTAGGCATAGATAACAGTTCTAATTGAGAAAGCAGATGGTATTCTAAGCTCTCATACGCTTTTGAAGTAAGAGAGAAGTCGAAACTTTCTTTATCTTCTAATGTTTGATAATACACTCTGTTTTCTTCATCCGAGTCTTCTAACCATTCCAATTTTTTTTGCAGTTTTTGATGATTCTCTAAATCATCATAGTCTACCTCGGTTTCAATAATAGGATTATCAAGAGCTTGCTGCTCGATATAATTACTGAGTTCTTGATGGTTCATTTGAAGAATTTTAACAAATTGCTGTAGTTGAGGGGTCGCTACAACTTTTTGGGTGACTTCAATATTATTAGATATGCTAATATCCATATGTTCTACCCTCCCAGAATACTCTTTATACTATACTATACTATACTATATACTTTACAATATATAATATTTCTTTACAATACTTTAAATGGATTGTTCCAACTAACAATATATGGATTTTCATATGCTTATGATATCTAAACAAGGCAAGCGTAGTAAAATATTACAGGTATATACACATTCTCCAAAGGCAATAATTGTAGTATAGGTAAAATTATGTAGATTAACTCTAGAGGAGCAATGTCATGCGAAAGTCAATGGGAGTTCTTATTATTTTCATCGTTATGGGGTTGGTTATCTGGACCTTATTTCCATCTGCAAACAGATTATCCAATGAGCAAATATTAGTCAGTACTTTTAGTCAGTCAAAATCTGTAGTTCTAATGTCTAATATATCATTTAACGGATTATTAAGCAATAGGAGTATGCAGGTAGAGGAGTTAAGAAAAGTTACCAAGGAAATTGTAGGTAAACTTAATATTAATATGATATCAATGGAAGAGGAAGAAAATTCAAGTGATACTTATGCTCAATATTATGTTACTGCCCGAACTATGGAAAATAATATAGCAAAAATTAAGACATGGTCACAACTATTAGATAAAGAAGGAAAAGCAGAAAGTTACATACAGCTGGAACTTTATCAGGACTATTATGATGATAATTTTAGCGGGATGAGGGAAAAGATTCAGAAAGTATTAAATCCTTATACCACAAAATTAAAAGTAACCAGTAGTGTCACAGGAACATATAATGGAAAATTGGATGATGATAATCTTAAAATGATTAATGAGAAGGTTTTTGGAAGCAATGATAAGAAAAAAGCGTCTTATAAAATACAAGAGGATTCAACAAATGCCTTTGTATCAAGCTCTTTATTCACACAACCATCTATATTTAATCAAGGAAAAGGTAATCTGCAACTGTCGATTAGATACAATGAAAGTGAAAATCAAACATATATCACATTAAATACTCTAAGAATAGTTAAATAGGAGGATACCTAAAAATAGACAGTCGGATAGATGTTATAGTGAGTCTATTGTTCTTTTAATTATGATGAATAAGCAATTGATATTGAAAAGGAGAATATAAGTGTCTAAAATAGTCATTAACCATACGCCGCCATTGAATGGAACTGTAAAAGTCAGCGGCGCAAAAAACTCAGCTCTGCCAATTTTGGCTGCATGTTTATTGACGGATGATAAGAGTGTAATTGAAGATATTCCTAATTTAAAGGATATAGAAAATATGATTGAGCTCTTGAAGTGGATAGGACTAGAAGTAGGGTCAATAGAAAATAATGTGGCGAGTATTCTATCCTCTAAGCTGAAGAATCATGTAGTACCCTATGAATTAGCCAGCAAGATGAGGGCATCGTTTTTAGTCATGGGTCCGCTTTTAGCGCGTGTTGGACGCACCAGGGTCTCTCTTCCGGGAGGATGTGCCATTGGAACAAGACCGATAGATTTGCATCTAAAAGGATTCACCGCAATGGGAGCTAAGATCACTCAAGGACATGGTTATGTAGAAGCCAAAGCAAGAAGGTTAAAAGGTGCTAAAATATATCTGGATTTCCCCAGTGTCGGTGCAACAGAGAATATACTAATGGCAGCATGTTTGGCAGATGGGCAGACAGTAATCGAAAATGCTGCAATAGAACCAGAAATTGTTGATCTTGCAAATTTCTTAAGCAGCATGGGGGCAGATATAAAAGGAGCTGGAACAGATACCATACGCATATCGGGAGTGAAAAGCCTTAAAGGTTGTAATCATATGGTAATTCCAGACCGTATAGAGGCTGGCACATTTATGGTAGCAGCAGCGATTACCAAAGGAAATATAAAAATTGAGAATGTTATGCCAGACCACTTAAAGCCGATAAGTGCAAAAATGAGGGAAATAGGAGTAGATATCAAAGAAGAAGATACTGCTATTATTGTTAGCAATGGAGATAAGTATAAAGCAGCAGATATAAAGACTCTACCCTTTCCGGGATTTCCTACGGATATGCAGGCACAATTCATGTCGCTTATGAGCATCGTTGATGGTACAAGTATAATTATTGAAACAATCTTTGAAAATCGCTTTATGCATGCGAGTGAATTAAAAAGAATGGGAGCAAATATCAAGATAGAAGGAAGAACTGCAGTAATTGAAGGAATAAAAAAATTCACTGGTGCTCAAGTAAAAGCCACAGATTTACGTGCCGGGGCTGCTCTGATATTAGCTGGATTGGTAGCAGACGGGGAGACGGAAATCGATAATGTAGAGCATGTAGATAGAGGATATTATGAATTCGAAAAGAAGTTAATTACACTTGGGGCAAAAATAAAACGAATAGATTAAATACAGCACTATCATTAATTGCAGTGCAGGGGCGACTGCAGATCGTCCCTGCACCATTTTTCGATTATCGTAGGGACGTATGGCAATACGTCCGCTGTTCTATAGTTTCGGCTGTATATCCATATGGCAGTTTCGACCGTATGGATATACGTCAGTTTCGGCCGTATATCCATACGGCCCTACTATGTGCCAACTTCTATCAATTGCATTTGTAGGGAACAGTTCTAAACCGTTCCCTACAACGCATCATATTCTTTTATCGCATTATTCTACAAACATGACACATCTTATAAGTTAAATGTCAGTAGTCTAAACTTTTTACCCCCAACATATACATATATATATGGACAAAGTATGGGGGTGAGAGGGTATGAAGCAGCTAGGGTATGTAGTTCTCTTTTTAATGTTGGTTATAGTATTGATTCCTTTTATCCTTATAAAAGGATGCAGCAAAAGTGAGCCCCAGCCTATACCGCAGAAGATAGAAGAAAAGCTGGGAATGATTAAAGTGTACATTGACGAGAGTGAGACGGTAGTAGAGATGGATTTCAATGAATATTTAAAAGGAGTTGTAGCAGCAGAGATGCCTGCAAGCTTTCATATTGAGGCTTTAAAGGCGCAAGCTATTGCATCAAGAACATATTTTCTTCATCGGTTAATAAATAGTAGGAAGAATAACATAACTATATTGGAACATCATGGTGCAGATATCTGCACCAATGCTGCACATTGTAAAGCCTGGATTGGTAAAGATGCTGCAATGGAAAAGTGGGGGTTATTATCTGCTCAGCAGTATTGGGATAAAATAAGCAAAGCAGTCGATGAAACCTCTAATATTATTGTCACTTATCAGAATGAGCCTATTGACGCTGTATTCCATTCAACAAGCAGCGGAAGGACAGAAAATTCAGAAGAAGTATGGAGTAATGTGATTCCTTATTTGAGAAGTGTTATAAGTGACGGTGAAGAGATGTCACCAAAATACATATCTACAGTGGAAGTGCCTGCATCGGATTTCAAAAATAGTCTAAAAAATGTTAGCCCTCAAATAGTTTTTAAAAAAGATGTTAAAGTATGGATTGAGGAGACAGAGAAAACAGAAGGGGGTATGGTAAGAAATATTAGGATAGGTGGGTGCAATTTTAGAGGGACAGAAATCAGAAGCATTTTTGGACTTAATTCAGCTAACTTTACGATTGATATAGATAATTATCAGGTTGTATTTAATGTGAAGGGGAATGGGCATGGAGTAGGAATGAGTCAATATGGTGCCAATTACCTCGCAGGGCAGGAGAAAGCTTATGAGGAGATACTAAAGCATTATTATAAAGATGTTGAAGTTGTGGAGATGCAGGACCAATTAATAAATTAAGTGCATAGCATGTGGTTTATAAATTGTAGTAAATCAACTGCAATATTAACAAAGGTCATAAGCTCCAAGCTGCAAACGCTGCAAATAATGTATCCAAGACATTGTATTTATTTAATAGAATAGTTAAAAAATATATACATATACACTTTTGAGTATAATATTGCCAATTAAGGCAACAATATTATACGGAGGTGTAGAGTTAAATGAAAAAATCATTATTTAAAAAGATGAATCCCAAGTTTAAGGGACAGCTTATTCAATTTTTTGATAAAAAAGGGTTCTACATAGTGTTATTTATGTGTGTACTAATCATAGGAGCTACGGCGGTGCTTGTGACCAGGAATAACTTGCAGTACTATTCACAAGGTGGATTGATTGATGATGAACCCGCTATTGATGAAGTAGCACCGGAAGGTTTTGATGATGCTGGGGACATACCCACTATTGCAGGTACAGATCCTGTCAGTATAGGGGAGGGAAAAACTGATTTATCTGATGAAAGTCAAAAACAAGCAGCTGAAAGCAATAATCAGTCAAACGATAGAGTTATTGTTGTAGATCAGTCGCCGGATAAGAAAGATAATGTGCAATCTTCATCGGTACAGCAAAAATCCAGTGAAAAGGTAGAAGTGATTAGCCGATTGTTTCAGCCAGTAGATGGAGAAGTTATTCTTGAATATGCAAAAGATAAGTTAGTATATTCAAAAACACTCGAAGAATGGCGTACTCACAATGGAATCGATATCAGAAGCGATAGAGGAACGCAGGTAAAAGCTGCCGCAAACGGAGTGATAGAGAAAATCTATAAGGATGATGGTTTAGGCATTACTATTCTTATTGACCATGGGAATGGTTTGAAGACAAAGTATTGCAACTTGTCTACAGATAGCATGGTTAAAGAAAAGCAAAGTATTAAACAAGGACAGGCAATTAGTGGAATTGGAGATACTGCGATATTTGAAGTAGGGGACCAACCACATCTCCACTTTGAAGTTATTAAGGATGGACAAAATATAGATCCAAAACTATTATTGCCAAATTAAAAATAAGATAAGCAAGCCTGGAATTATTCCCAGGCTTGCTTATCTTATTTTTCTTTTCGTTCTTTTCTATATTTCTTCTTAGTGGCCAGTCCGCCCCGTATATGTCTTTCTGCTTTGTTTTCCTCTAGGACAATTTTTGCACTTTCTGCGAGATGAGGATTTATCTTTAGAAGTCGCTCTGTCACATCTTTATGTACTGTTGATTTTGAAATCCCAAATTTCTTTGCAGTTTCTCGTACAGTTGCTTTGTTATCAATAATGTATTCAGCCAACGCTATTGTTCTTTCTTCTATATATGCTTTCAACTGAGCGGCCCCCTTTATTACGTAATGCTCTGTACATATATATGCTTTATTTCATGGGTATATTACATTGAATATCAAAAATTACTAGTTTCTATTTAAATATTTTTTATGATAGAAATAGTTTTAATATGGATAGTTATCAGTAATCAATAGTTTAGAAAAGTGCAAGTATTTCGTAAAAATGTGACAATTTTCATAAAAGGTATTTCATTATTTTAGAAATTATATATAATTAAAGTAATAGGATAAAAATGTCGATAAAAATAAGAGTAGGTTTTCCTACATTTGAAAGGAAGATGTATTTTGTTGGGCTTTGGTATGGACATAGGTATAGACTTGGGAACGGCATCAGTATTGGTTTACATCAAAGGAAAAGGGATAGTACTTAGAGAGCCTTCCGTAGTTGCAATTGACAAAAATACAAATCGTCTTCTTGCAGTTGGAGAAGAAGCGAGAAGAATGCTTGGGCGGACACCCGGCAATATCGTAGCTATCCGACCCCTTAGAGATGGCGTTATCTCTGATTATGATATAACCGAAAGAATGTTAAAATATTTTATTAAGAAAGTGTGCGGCCATAGGATTTTTAAACCTCGTATTATTATATGTGTTCCCAGTGGGGTAACGGAAGTTGAAGAAAGAGCTGTTATTGATGCAGCACTCCAAGCAGGAGCAAGGAAGACCTTCCTGATTGAAGAGCCTATTGCAGCTGCAATAGGAGCCGGAATTGACATCTCCAAAGCATGTGGGAGCATGATTGTAGATGTGGGAGGCGGCACTACTGATATTGCTGTCATATCACTCGGAGGGATAGTGGTTAGTAATTCCATTAAGGTTGCAGGAGATAAGTTTGATGAAGCAATTGTAAGATATATGAGGAAAAAGCATAATATCATGGTAGGAGAGAGAACAGCTGAAGAAATGAAAGTTGCAATCGGCTCTGTTTACCAGAGGGACAAAGAAATAACCATGGATGTCAGAGGTAGGAACCTTATATCCGGACTTCCAAAGACCATTACTGTTACATCAACAGAGATGAAGGAAGCATTGGAAGAATCGGTTACTACGATGGTGGAAGCTGTTCATTCGGTAATTGAAAAGACTCCCCCGGAGTTAGTTTCGGATATTAGTGACAGGGGGATTGTTTTGACTGGTGGAGGATGCTTGATTTATGGGTTAGATAAGCTTCTAAGCGAAAAGATAGGCATCAATGTTATTATTGCGGCAGATGCGCTTTCATGTGTTGCGTTAGGAACCGGGAAAGCGTTAGAAAATATAGAGATATTACAGGAAAATGTTACAAAAATCAAAAAAAACAGATGAGGTGTTAGCTGATGATCAGAGGGCTTTATACTTCTGCAAGTAGCATGTTGAAGTCGCAGAAGAAGATGGATATTATTTCCAACAATCTTTCTAATGCTTCTACGGTAGGGTATAAAAAGGATATGGCTATTTCGCAATCCTTTCCTGAAATACTGACTAAAAGAATGAGTGATACAAAAAACGGACAATCTTCCGGCACAGGAATTGGGAATATGAGTTTAGGTAGTGATGTGGTTCAGATATTTACAGACTTTTCCCAGGGTACATTAGTGCGTACAGACAGTCCGATGGATATAAGTATACAGAACAGCGATACCGCTTTTTTTGCTGTAGCAGTTCCAGGACAAGATGGAGAAAATGAAATGTATACGCGTAATGGATCATGGACTGTTGATGGGGAAGGATACCTATCAACAAGAGAAGGATATCGGGTTATAGGGGAAGAAGGACAGATACTTGTTGCGTCTGACAAGTATCAGGTTCAACAAGATGGAAGTATTTTTATAGATGGGAATCTTATTGATCGGCTTAAAATTGTGGATTTTCCTGAAGATACGATACTTGAGAAATTTGGAGACAATTTATTGGAGGCACCTGACAACGTAGCAACACAGCCATTCACAGGACAGGTTGTGCAGGGGTTTACAGAAGCTTCGAATACGAATTCTATTGAAGAAATGGTTGAAATGATTAATGTGATGCGCTCCTATGAAGCGAATCAACGGATTATCAAAGCATATGACGATACATTGGAAAAAGTAATTAATGAAGTAGGAAGAACATGATAGGAGGGTTTTAATATGATGAGAGCATTATGGACTGCAGCATCAGGAATGACAGCTCAACAGCTTAATGTAGATGTAATATCCAACAATCTTTCAAATGTGAATACGACAGCGTATAAAAAACAAAGGGTGGAATTTAGAGATTTGTTGTATGAAACTCTTTCAAGAGCAAATGTTTTAGAAGGTGAAGGCAGACCTGTGAATTTACAAGTAGGTCACGGTGTTGCTCCTACATCAACAGTAACTACATATACGGTAGGGAATATGGAAAAAACAGATAATCCTCTTGATTTCGCGTTGGATGGAGATGGATTTTTCGCAGTTAGAAATTCAAATGATGAGGTAGTATATACTAGGGATGGAAGCTTTAAATTAAGTGTTAGCGATGGAGAGGCAAAGTTAGTAACAAAAGAAGGGTATCCTGTATTAGATGATGGAGATAGTGAGATATTTCTCACCGATATGGATATTAGTAGATTATCTATTGGTCCAACAGGAGAATTGGCTTATATGGATGCTGATAATATAGCAGAACCATTAGGGCAAACTATACAAATAGTGCAGTTTCAAAATAGAGAAGGTCTTCTGAAAATAGGATCTAATTTTGTAACTCCTTCATCAGCATCAGGAGAAGCAATTTTGGAGTTAGAACTGGAAAATAGAAGCAGTATTATGCAGGGTTTTCTAGAATCATCCAATGTTCAGGTCGTAGAAGAAATGGTTAAACTGATTGTTGCGCAGAGAGCTTATGAAATAAATTCCAAGGCTATTCAGACATCAGATGAAATGCTAGGAATGGCAAATAATTTAAGAAGATAGAATTAAACATAATTGAGAATTGAGCATGCAGAATTAAGAACTATATAAGAAAAATCAGGTGATTGTATGAAAGTTCATGGATTATCTTCAAGTTTGCCGAAAGTGGATGTACCGGAAGCAAAAATAGAAAAATTAAAAGATGATAGATTTCAAAGAGAGTTAGAGAAAGCTTTCAATGCACAGGATGAGGAAAAGCTAAGAGTTGCGTGCAAAGGCTTTGAGACAGTATTTATGAATATCATGTATAAGCAGATGAAAGCTACAGTTCCGGAGGGAGATATAGTACCTGACAGTTTTGCAAAGCAAACCTTTGAAAACATGCTGGATGAGGAGCTTATAACTGAAACAAGTCAGGGACAAGGAATGGGGCTTGGAGAGATGTTATTTAAGCAGCTATCGCATCAAATGAAGAATGCTTACCAAGTCTCAGAAGTTTCTGAAGTGAAAAAAAGTAATACGGGTGAAGATAAAGAATGAAAAAAAGTGCAGCAAATTTAGCGTTAGCAGTGGTGCTTGTAGTTGCCGCTGTTTTTTTATTATCCTCTTGCAGCAGAAATGAGAGGAAGATAGAGACAAAGGAAATGCCGACACCGCAAAAACAACCGGAAGCAGTAGTCTATACGCAAAAAATAGAATATATTCAGGAGAAAAGGCAAGTCATTAATATTCTTGAGGTGAATCTTCTAAATAAAAAAGTGGAGGTTTTGCCTGTCCTTTCTCATGATAGTATCTTCGGATTTGAGACAACCAGCTCCATAGCTCAGCGCAAGCACGCTTTTGCAGCAGTAAATGGAGGTTTCTTTTATTCTTATGGGCAGCCATCAGGACTTTTGATTATAAATGATAAACTGCTTTGCACTGCAACGGAGTTGACAAAAAGACCGGTCTTTGCAGTTAGCAAGAATAGAAAGTTTATTATGGAGGATATGGATATACAAGTTTTCTTAAACATAGGAGATACCACTATTCTTATTGACGGAGTTAATCGTGACTTGGATCAAAATGAGGTCATTGCATTTACTTCTGAGTATGGGCTTACTACAAGATTGAACGGGAGACCGGTATGGAATATAGTTATTGAAAATGGAACAATCCAGGATTTCATCATGTCGGATGAACAAGTAAGAATTCCACGGCAGGGGATGGTCATAGCGGTAACGGGAAAACGGGCAGAAGAGTTAAGATATCTACTGAAAAAATTAGGAGAAAAGGCGGAAATTTCCTATAATATTGTATCAAATACTGAGAAAATTGCTCAAGCATTAGAGGGAGGATTTTGGGTTATTAAGAATGGTGAAAAGGTTGTTAAAGGGGAAGAACCGTGGGTGGGATTAATGACAAATCGTGAGCCTAGAACAGTAGTAGGAATAAAGGACAATCATATAGCCGTATTTATTACTATAGATGGAAGACAACCTAAATACAGTATAGGGCTTACGGGAAATGAGCTGGCAGAATATTTGTTATCCATGAATATCAAGGATGCCTTAATGCTCGATGGAGGAGCATCAACAACTATGGTGCTCGAGGGGAAGATCATTAATCAGCCCTCTTATAGAGGACGGGAACGTATGATAGGTGGAGCAATTATTATTAAAATTGACAAATAGACGATCATTGGGTAAAATTTTACTACCAGGTAATAATATCAATTAACAATTATTCATTAAATTATGGGAGGTAATGAAATGCTATCAAGTGTTGACATTCAGAAAATTATTCCTCACAGATATCCATTTTTGTTGGTGGATAGGATTGAGGAAATGGAAATAGGCAAAAGAGCCGTTGGAATAAAAAACGTAACGATTAATGAACCGTTTTTTCAAGGACACTTTCCAGGAAATCCGATCATGCCGGGAGTATTAATTGTTGAGGCATTAGCTCAGGTAGGAGCGGTAGCTATATTATCTATAGATAAGTACAAAGGGAAGCTCGGCGTATTTACAGGAATAGATAAAGTAAGAATCAGAAGGCAGGTTAAACCGGGTGATACCCTCAGACTAGAAGTAGAAATGATAGCATTCAAAAGAAATATTGGCAAAGCAAGTGCTGTTGCTTATGTAGGTGAGGATGTAGCTGTTTCTGGAGAGTTGATGTTTGCGATAGTAGATAACGAGCAGTAGAACAGGGGACGGTTCTTCGTTCTAAAACGAAGAACCGTCCCCTGTTCTATCTCTGCTTAAACCATTGCCGGGAATATCTTATCTGATGTACACTTCTCTAAAATTATTTCGCCTACCTGGTAAATATCCCCTGCTCCCATAGTGATAACAAGATCACCTTCTTCAGCCTTATGTGCAAGAAAATCAGCAATATCATGGAAATCAGAAAAATATTGTGCATTGCATCCATTCTCAAGTAGCTTGCCTACCAAATCCTTTGAATGAATCTTTCCATCATTAAGCTCTCTGGCTGCATAAATATCAGTAATGATAACATGATCTGCATCAGAAAACGCAGAAGAAAATTCCTTTAACAGCGCAAAAGTTCTTGTATAAGTATGTGGCTGAAAGACACACCACAACTTATTATAGGGAAGTTTAGATGCAGCTGCTAAAGTAGCCTTTATCTCGGTAGGATGATGAGCATAGTCGTCGATAATCACGATGCCGTTCGCTTTACCTTTTACTTCAAAACGGCGGTGGGTGCCTTTAAAAGATGATAAACCATCAGTAATGCATTGAATATCCACACCAAGGTTATAGGTGCAGGCAGCAGCTGCCAAAGCATTATACACATTATGTATTCCGGGAACATTTAAGGTAATATTTGAGAGCTTACGATTATTGTAAATGATATCAAAGTGAGGAAAGCCAAAGCTATCAAAATAAATATTAGCTGCCTTCCAGGTATATTCACCTTGCTTTATTCCGTAAGTTACGATTTTACAGGTAAGTCCATCTATTGCTTTAAGCACATTTTCATCGTCTCCGCATGCAATAACATACCCATCATCCGGAACTAGCTTTACAAATTTTTTAAATGCTTGGATAATATGATTCAAGTCTTTAAAATAATCAAGGTGGTCTGCTTCAACATTTAATATTACTGCAACAGTAGGATGAAATTGCAGAAAGCTTTCCACGTACTCGCATGCTTCAGTAATAAAGTATGAGCTGCTGCCTGTATGAACGTTTCCACCAATGGCGTCTAGTTCACCGCCTACAAGAACTGTAGGATCTAGATTCGAATGAAGCATAATCGAAGAAATCATAGAGGTAGTTGTTGTCTTTCCGTGTGTTCCTGCTACGGCAACAGCATGGGCGTACTTCTTCATGATCTCGCCAAGCAAGACAGGACGTTCAATGATAGGAATTCCTAACCTTTTGCCTGCTTGGATCTCAGGATTGGACTGCTTTACAGCAGCTGTGTAAACGATAAGGTCAGCGCCATTAATATTTTGTTCGGAGTGACCTACCATAATAGTTACCCCTAATTTCTTTAGTTTGTCAGTTAATGATGATTCTTTCATATCCGAACCGGAAATAATGAATCTGCTATTAGTCAGTATCTCAGCAAGAGCACTCATACTTATTCCACCAATTCCGATAAAGTGTACATGAGCACCCGGTTTAAGCAATTCAAGTTTAAATTCTGTCAAATATAACACTCCTCACTCACCCCAAACCTAAAAAAAAATAGGATTTTGGGGTTATTATCAAATTATAATCAATTATAACACAATGTATTCATGCTTTATCTAATTATATATTAATCAAGGGATAAATGAAAAGACATTTTATAACTCCAATCCACATTATCATAGAATATTATATGGGAAATATTCTTAAAATATATCGATAACTAATACTAAAGCTAAAGATTAATAATGCAATTAAAGAGACTAGGATTTAGATATGTTTGTTATGAGTGGTGAATATTTTTTTAAAAGTTGTTTCAAATATTCGGATTTTTGTGTATAATGATGACTAATAAGAATTTAAAGCTCGGAGTTTGAAGTTTGGAGTATAAAGTTCGAACAATCAAATTGGAGTTTAGTAGGAGGTTTGTTGGATGGAAAAACTGCAGAGAAATGAACGACTTGCTGTTTTAATAAAGGTATTGAGTGATCAACCAAATCAGTTATTTACCTTTAATCATTTTGTTGAAAGTTTTTATTGTGCGAAATCCACCTTAAGTGAAGATGTAGAGATGTTAAAAGGAATTGTTGAAAAATTCGGCTTAGGTGAAGTGGAAACAATTTCTGGTGCTGCCGGAGGTGTCCGATATTTACCTTTGCTGGGTCAAGAAAAAAAGAAGATGATCATTACTGAATTATGCAAGGAGTTGTCTGATCCTATCCGATTATTATCAGGTGGATTTTTATACATGACAGATATTATATATAATCCAGTTGTGATAGACAATATAGGGAAAATATTTGCCGGACAATTTATTAATAAAGAGATAGATTATGTTGTGACGGTAGAAACTAAAGGGATTCCAATATCCGTTATGACTGCCAAATATCTGAATGTGCCATTAATCATTGTAAGAAGAGATAGTAAAGTGACAGAGGGTTCTTCTGTAAATATTAATTATGTTTCTGCTTCCAGTAAAAGGATTCAAACAATGTCATTATCAAGAAGAGCAGTAAGAAAGAATTCGAAAGTACTATTTGTTGATGATTTCATGAAAGGTGGCGGAACTGCACGAGGTATTATTGAACTAATGCAAGAGTTTGATGTTAGTGTGGAAGGGATTTCAGTTCTGATTTCTACCAAAGAGCCTGAAAAAAAATTTATCAATGAATATTTTTCTTTACTTATATTGAATGATGTCAATGAACAAGAAAAGATTATCGATTTAAAACCAGGTATAAAAATAGAGTAAAATACGAAAGATAAAAAGACGAAATATCTTCTGAATAGTTGACAGAAATGGAACAATGAATCCAGTTGCTTCGTAGGAGGTGGTAGGCACATTATGGAAATAACAGATATTCGCATTAGAAAAATAAATGCTGAAGGTAAGATGAAAGCAGTAGTATCTGTAACATTTGATAATGCGTTTGTAATTCATGATATTAAAGTGATAGAAAGTCAGGATAAATTATTTATTGCGATGCCAAGCAGAAAGACGCCGGATGGGGAGTTTAAGGATATTGCTCATCCGATTAATGCAGATATGCGAGAATTACTTCAAAATGCCATATTGGAAAAGTTTGAAACAACTTTAGCCCAAGAAAATGAAGATGACCAAGATGATGAAACAGTAACCAGTTAAATAAGTAACATAGAAGGTACTATCTAGTGGCAATCAGGTAGTACCTTTTTTAATAACTAAAAATATTTTTATTAAGGGTTGAAAAATTAGAGAAAAAATGAGAGAATGATAACGGTAAAAAGATAACAAGGACGGTGTTTTTGTTTTGGAATACTTATCCGCTATTATATTAGCTGCTGGAGAAGGAAAACGGATGAAGTCGAAAATGCCCAAAGTGCTTCATAAAATATGTGGTAAAGCACTTGTAGAATGGGTACATGATTCTGCTCAGGAGGCAGGCATACAGGATTGTGTAGTGGTAGTAGGGCATAAGGCTGACGAAGTAATGACATATATGGGACAAGAAGTGCAGTTTGCTCTGCAAAGAGAGCAGCTTGGTACCGGTCATGCAGTGATGCAAGCACAGGGGATGCTGAGAGGTAAACAAGGTCATGTGATTATATTATATGGAGATACGCCATTAATTAAAGGGGAAACCATAAAAATGGCACTTGATCAACATATTCAGAATGATGATTCTGTGACGATTTTGACGACAGAGCTTGAAGACCCTACAGGATATGGCAGGATTGTGCGAGATGCTAATGGAAATGTCGTTCGAATTGTTGAACATAAAGATGCGAATGACCAGGAGAAAACCATTAAGGAGATTAATCCGGGGATTTATTGTTTTAAGATTGTACATTTATTAGATGCACTAGCACGTCTTGATAACAGCAATTCTCAAGGTGAATACTACCTTACAGATACTATTGAGATTCTAATTAGGGCAAATCACAAGGTGAGTTCGTTGAAAATCAAAGATGCAACAGAATTGCAGGGTATCAATGATCGCCAGCAACTCTCGCAAGCGGAGTCAATCATACAGCACAGAATCTTATCAAAGCATATGGAAAATGGTGTGACTATTCTCTCACCGTTAAATACATATATCAGTGCAGATGTTGATATAGGTCTCGATACTATTCTTTATCCGGGTTGTATGTTGGAGGGAAAGACCAGGATAGGGGAAGATTGCTGTATCGGACCTAATAGCCGTATTATTAACTCAGTTATTGAAAATAAGGTTGAGGTTCAAAGCTCTGTAATTATAGACAGCTATGTAGACGAGAATACACATATTGGTCCTTTTGCATATATAAGGCCTGAAAGCAAGATAGGAAAAAATGTAAAGATTGGTGACTTTGTTGAAGTTAAAAAATCTGTGATTGGTGATAATACCAAGGTTTCACATCTTTCTTATATAGGAGATGCGGAGATAGGGGAAAATGTAAATATGGGTTGCGGTTCAGTAGTCGTAAATTATGATGGACAAAAAAAGCATAAGACTATTGTTAGGGATAATGCTTTTGTAGGATGCAACGTAAACCTTATTTCACCTGTAACAGTTAATAAAAACGCATTTATAGCCGCCGGCTCTACAATCACAGAGGATGTACCTGAAGGTTCTATGGCGATTGCAAGAGGACGACAAGTTATAAAAGAAGCGTGGATGGAGAAAAAAGGGAGGCAAAGCAAATGATAGCCCATGGGAAAAACATAAAAATTTTTAGTGCGAATTCAAATCCTGAGCTCGCGAAGTCAATTGCACGTATTGTGGGTGTGCCTATAGGCAGTTCACAGGTTGGTACTTTTAGTGATGGTGAAATATTTGTCAATATTGGAGAAACAGTAAGAGGATCCGATGTTTTTGTGGTACAATCTACCAGCTATCCTGTGAATGACCATATTATGGAGCTTCTTATTATGATAGATGCATTCAAGAGAGCATCAGCAGGAAGAATAACAGCAGTTATACCGTACTTTGGTTATGCACGGCAGGATAGAAAAGCGAAAGCAAGAGATCCGATTTCAGCGAAGCTGGTGGCTGATCTTATTGCAACAGCAGGAGCAGATAGGGTGCTTACGATGGATCTTCATGCACCTCAAATTCAAGGGTTTTTTAATGTACCGGTAGATCATTTGCTAGGTGTCCCTATATTAGGGAGGCATTTTTCTTCTAAGTTTAAATCTAGTAAAGACGAAATCGTTGTCGTATCTCCTGATTTGGGAAGTGTAACAAGAGCTAGAAATTTTGCATCCCGTTTGGATGCACCATTAGCTATCATTGATAAGAGAAGACCTAGGGCCAATGTATCTGAGGTTATGAATATTATCGGGGATGTTAAAGATAAAAAAGTAATTTTAATTGATGATATGATTGATACTGCAGGTACTATCACACAGGGAGCGAAGGCACTAGTTGAAAGAGGAGCGAAAGAGGTTTATGCGTGCTGCACACACGGTGTTCTTTCAGGCCCTGCAATAGAAAGGATTCAGCAATCAGTTATTAAGGAATTAGTTGTGTTGGATACCATTCCATTAACCGAAGACAAAAAGATAGATAAGATTAGTGTTTTATCGGTTGCACCCGTATTTGCAGAAGCTATAGAGAGAATTTATGAAGATTTATCGGTAAGCACGTTGTTTGTATAATAAATAGCTAGGAGCTAGGAGCTAGGAGCTAGGAGCT
>JBFWMP010000010.1:0-14730 GCA_050251575.1 Clostridia bacterium | reverse complement strand
CTCCAAGCTATATAGAAAGGGTTGATTATATGTATCTTATCGTTGGTCTCGGAAATCCAGGCAGTAAATATACGGAAACTAGACACAATGTCGGCTTTGAGATTATCGATTATTTAGCAGCCTTATACAATATAAAAGTAACAAAGATTAAACACAAGGCTTTAATAGGTGAAGGACTAGTACAAGGTAAAAAAGTGATATTGGCTAAACCGCAGACGTATATGAATCTGAGTGGTGAAAGTGTCCGGGAGATGAAAGAATGGTATAAAATAGAGAATAATAACATAATTGTTGTATATGATGATATCAGTCTAGATTTGGGGAAGATAAGGATACGGCCGCAGGGAAGTGCCGGAGGGCATAACGGAATTAAGTCCATTATATATCAATTGAACACTGAGACCTTTCCGCGGATTAAGATAGGAGTCGGACAGCCTTCGCATCCGGAATATGACCTTGCAGACTTTGTGCTGGGTAAATTTTCTCAAGAAGAAAAGAAAGCCGCAATAGATTCTTTTAAAAAAGCAGCAGAAGCTATCCCGTTGATTATCCAGACTGGAACGGCTGAGGCTATGAATCGGTTTAATGGAGGATAATATGAAAGGGTTTACAGATATTCTTTTAGAGTTGGAAGAATATAAAAGTTTGTTATCTAGTATCAAAGAGAAGGTCAAGCCTGTTAACATTATCGGAGCTTCTGATTCACAAAAAGCCCATCTTATATATTCTTTATATGAGCATACGCAAAGATCTTGTTTGGTTGTTACATACAACGACTTGCAAGCTAAAAAGATATATGAAGATTTATTATTCTTCTTAGGAGAAAGGGTAAAGCTTTTTCCGGCGAAAGAGTTTGTATTTTACGACATTGAGGCATCTAGTACGGATATCTTGCAAGACAGGCTAAAAGCTATCAATGAACTATGTACGGATCATGAAGAGACGATAATTATTGCAACTGTTGATGCTGTACAACAATATACCATCCCCAAAGAGGTTTATATAAATAACAGCATAATCATAGAAGTTGGAAAGGAATATAATCAGAATAAAATCATAGAACAACTGATTACCATAGGTTATGAGCGGGTAGACATGGTGGAGGGTAAAGGACAATTTAGTATAAGAGGTGGAATAGTAGATGTATTTCCACTTATTTCAGACTATGCCTACCGAATAGAATTTTTTGGTGATGAAATTGATTCCATCAGAGAATTTGACGTGTTGTCGCAGCTTTCTATCGATAAGACAAATAAAATCAATATTTCTCCGGCTCGAGAAATTATTATGGGATCAAATCAGGTAACCCAAATGACAAATAAGATGACCGAAGCATTGGATAAGCTGGAAAAGAAGCTTTCTACAGTAAAGAATAAAGAAATTATTCAATCTTCAATTCAACATTTGAATAAGGATAGGGAGAAAGTACAACAACAAATATATTTCCCTTCTATTGATAAATATCTTCCTTTTATATATAAAGATCAACCTACAATATTACAATATCTAAGTGAAGATTCAATTATTTTTGTTGATGAGCCTACAAGGATAAAACAGAAAGCGGAAACAGCCACTTTTGAGTATGGCGAAACAGTAAAGTCTATGATGGAAAAAGGGCTCCTCCTAGAACAAACTTGTGAATTGCGATTAGACTATCCTGAGTTAATCTATCAGTTAAACAATAAAATGTTGATTGGGCTTAGCGTACTTTCTCATGCTAGTCCTGATTATACGCCGAAACGCACCATCAATATGGTGACCAAGACATTACACTCTTTTCATGGGAAAATAGAATTTTTATATGATGATTTAAAAGAATGGAAACAAAAGAAGTACAGGATTATTGTACTGTCCGGTACAAAAAACCGTGGACAACAGCTGGTAAAAGCACTAGATGAGATGGGTCTTAGCAGTATCTATATGAATCAGATAGAGTCAATAATACAAAAAGGGCAAATTGTGATAACTCATGGTAGCTTAAATAAGGGCTTTGAGTATCCATTGGTAGGTTTTGTCCTTATTAGTGATAAAGAAATATTCAGACAAGAGAGAAAGCTTAATAAAGCAAAGATTAGAAAGTCGGCAAATAGGATTAAAGCATTTACCGATTTAAACATTGGTGATTATGTTGTGCATCAAAATCATGGGATTGGTCAGTACATAGGAATAGAAAAGCTGATTGTGGAAGATGCAGCAAAGGATTATTTAAAGATAAAATATCAAGCGGAGGCTTTTTTGTATGTTCCGGCCAGTCAGTTGGATCTGATTCAAAAGTATGTTGGTGCATATGGTAAAAGTCCAAGGTTAAATAAGCTGGGCGGAAGTGATTGGGCCAAAGCTAAGAGCAAGGTAAAGAATTCTGTTCAGGAATTGGCCAAAGGTTTGCTGGAACTTTATGCGGCAAGACAGTCTATAACGGGATATGCATTTTCTGCGGACACTCCTTGGCAGCGGCAATTTGAAGATACTTTTCATTATGAAGAGACACCAGACCAATTACGATGTATTGAAGAGGTAAAATCAGATATGGAGCAGGCTAAACCGATGGATAGGTTGCTTTGCGGAGATGTGGGATATGGTAAGACAGAGGTTGCCATACGCAGCGCATTTAAAGCGGTTATGGATGAGAAGCAGGTGGCATATCTTGTTCCTACTACAGTTCTTGCCCAGCAGCATTACAGTAATTTTATACAAAGAATGAAGGACTTTCCCGTAAAGGTAGAAATGCTTAGCAGATTTAGGAATGCAAGTGAGCAAAAACAAATCATTAAGCAGTTACAAACAGGAGAGGTCGATATTGTCATTGGTACTCATCGAATTCTGCAGAAGGATTTGCAGTTTAAAAATCTTGGATTGTTAATAGTAGATGAAGAACAGCGGTTTGGAGTGACACATAAAGAAAAATTAAAGAATATGAAAAAGGATGTAGATGTTTTAACCTTAACGGCAACACCTATTCCAAGAACTTTGCATATGTCTATGATAGGTGTAAGAGATATGAGCGTTATTGAGGAACCGCCGGAAGATAGATATCCAGTACAAACCTATGTGCTGGAATATAATTATGCATTGATTCAGGATGCTATCATTAGGGAGATTAACAGAGGCGGACAGGTATATTACTTGTTTAATAGGGTGAAAGGGATATACAAGACTGCGGAAGAGATAAGGAAAATGGTGCCCGAAGCTAAGGTGGTAGTAGCTCATGGTCAAATGAGTGAAGATGAATTAGAAGATGCGATGCTTAGGGTATTAAATGGAGAAGCAGATGTATTGGTTTGTACAACTATTATAGAAACAGGCTTGGATATTCCAAATATGAATACCATTATTATGGAAGATGCAGACAGAATGGGATTATCCCAGTTATACCAATTAAAGGGCAGGGTCGGTCGTTCTAATAGATTGGCATATGCATACTTGACCTATAGAAAAGACAAGGTATTGCAAGAAACTGCGGAGAAGAGGCTGCAGGCGATCAAGGAATTTACAGAATTTGGGTCAGGCTTTAAGATCGCAATGAGAGATCTAGAGATACGTGGGGCAGGCAACTTATTAGGACCGGAACAACATGGTCATATGGAAGCAGTGGGATATGATATGTACTGCAAGCTTTTAGAGCAGGTGGTGCAAGAGCTTAGGGGCCAGCCAATGATTGAGCAGATTGAAACGGTAATTGATATTCATGTAGATGCATATATTCCTGAACAATATATAAAAAACCACAGTCAGAGGCTAGAAATATATAAGAAGATCGCTTCTATCCTGAGTATACAGGATTCATATGACGTGGAAGAAGAGATAGAGGATCGATATGGTGATCTGCCTGTAGAGATATCTAATCTGATTAAGATAGTGTTGATAAAAAGCTTAAGCAGTGAACTGAAGATGTCTTCAATCAGCCAGAAAGGCAATAATATTGTTATGCAATTTATCACTGATAAGGCAATAGATATGAAAGCAATCTTTGAAGTAATAAGCAAACATAAGAATCAGATGCTATTCACAGCCAGTGATAAGCCTTACATTACTTATAAAGCCGCAGGTATGGGGAGTACCAAATTGTTGGAAAATATTAAAATTGTATTACAGCATCTGAAAGAATTGCAGGCAAGTTAATTTTTCAGTATAATATGCTTAGGAATAAATAATTTAACATAAGATGTTAGGAGTGTTTTATTTGAAATCAAAAGCTTTTTTACTAGTTGTGAGCATGATATTAATGCTTAGCATTATTCTTTCAGGATGTAGTAATATTGACGTAAATAAAGAAGTGGCTTCTGTTAATGGAGAAAAGATTACGGTTAGAGAGTTTAACTTTTTTTTATGGACTGTAAAAGAAAGTATGCAATATGAGGCTCAGGCTGCAGGGGTGGAGAACTTTTGGAACACTGAGATTGAAGGTAAAAAAGCGATAGATGTAGCAAAAGAAAAAGCATTGGATGCTGCAGTCAGAAACAAGGTTGAAATGCAGAAAGCGAAAGAATTGAGTATATTACTGACTGATGAAGATTTAAAGCAGAATGCGGAAGAGAAAAAACAATATGTAGAATCTTGGGGTGGAAGAGAAAAATATTTAGAGCTGCTTAAGGAAAAGGGCTTGAACGATAAGAGCTTTACAGAAATATTAGAAAAGCTTAAATTGTCAGAAAAGCTTTATGAAAAGATTACCGGTGAAGGAGCAGAATACAATATTTCTGATGAAGAATTGCAAGAGTACTATGATGCAAACAAGCAAATGTTTTATAATCCAAAGGTAACGGCGAAGCATATACTGATTAAGACGATTGATAATCAAGCACCTCCACAGCCGCTTTCGCAGGAAAAGCAGGATGAAGCAAAGAAAACAATCGATGAAATCTATGCTAAGATTAAGGCAGGAGAAGATTTCGATAAGCTAATGAAGGAATTCTCTCAAGATGAGGGCTTGGCACAGTATCCTGATGGATATACTTTTGGAAAAGGTGAAATGATACCGGAATTTGAGGAAGCTGCATTTAATTTGGAGCCAGGACAGGTTAGTGAAATTGTTAAAGGTTCTTATGGTTATCATATTATCAAATTAATAGAAAAGCAAGATGCCTATTATCCATTTGAAGACACAAAGGAGTTTATAAAAGGGAATGTTCTTGTCCCTCAAAAATATAACGCTGAGGTTGAAAAATGGAAAGAAGCTGCAGATGTACAGTCAAAACAAGATGTAATCAAACAAATACAGTTTGAAATCAAGTAGAAAAAACCGGATTTTTATCCGGTTTTTTTTTATCATCATTTCTCCATAGTATACAAAGAGTACAAAAACATGTATAAAACACCAATCAAAAATAAATACTAACATTGTAATTAACTTAATTACTTTATTTATTAAAAGGAGGTTAAAAACAACGTGAAAGCGACTGGAATAGTAAGACGTATAGATGACCTTGGTCGAATAGTAATCCCCAAAGAAATCAGAAGGACAATGAGGATAAGAGAAGGCGATCCTCTCGAGATATTTACTGATAAAGAAGGCGAAGTTATACTTAAGAAGTATTCTCCTATTGGTGAATTGAGTGATTTTGCATCCCAATATGCTGAAACGCTTGCAAAAACAAGTGGTCATGTTATTTGTATTACAGATAAGGATGCTGTAATCGCTGTCTCGGGAGCACCTAAAAAAGATTTTATAGAAAAAAGGGTTAGCGGTGATATTGAAAAGGTAATGCAAGAAAAAACTGCCTTCATGGTGAAAACTGGAGAAGACAAGAAAATAACAGTCATTGATGGCGGAGATGCTAAGTATGCTGCCGGAGTTATTGTTCCTATTATTGCTGAAGGAGATACTATTGGATCAGTCGTATTCTTGAGTACTGATCCGAATGTTAACATGGGTGAAGTAGAAAATAAGCTTGCACAGTCTGCAGCTGGATTCCTGGGAAAACAGTTGGAACAGTAAGAAATTAGCTTGAAGGTTGGAGCTTGGAACTTGGAGAACGGAATACTGAGAAAAGGTTAAAAGCTGTATGAGAATTTAGTTTTATCAATATATTGAACTGAAAAGATAAAACAAAGAGGCTAAAATAAAATGTTAGAATTAAAAGCTATTACAATTTGCAAAAAAACAGATAGCATAAATACGCTATCTGTTTTTTTATTACTTTCTATCTGCCATATGCCTCTTTTCTTTAGTAGAAATGATTGGTATAATGTAACAGACTAAATGAATAAGTTATATATAGAAACCTTAATTATAACTATGTTGATAATATAGGTGGAGCAATAATGTTCGGTCTCCAAGCTCCGAACTCCATGCTCCAGGCTAAAACGAGAGGCAGGGAAAGATTTTGAGTAAAACGCATAAACAGACATTCTTGCAGGGAGCATTGATACTGGTATTTGCGAATGCGTTGGTAAAGATAATTGGTGCCGGATTTAAGATTCCATTAACTTATTTAATTCATGAAGATGGAATGGGGTTATTCAATACAGCTTATACCATGTATACATGGATGTTTGTAATAGCAACTGCTGGATTGCCGATTGCAGTATCAAAAATGGTTTCTGAAAGTGTAGCGCGAGGGAACCGGCAGGAAGCTCATAGAGTGTTCAATGTGGCATTTTATTTGCTAAGTGTTATTGGTTTAGCGGGTACGGCAGCATTATTTTTAGGAGCAAGATTTTTTGCAGATACGCTGGGGAATTCCCGTGCATATATTGCGATTATGGCTGTATCACCGGCACTGTTATTTGTAGCAATCATGTCTGCGTATAGAGGCTATTTTCAAGGATTGCAGAATATGATACCTACAGCCATTTCTGAAGTGATAGAAGCCTTAGGTAAGTTAGTTATCGGCTACTTTTTAGCATATTTATGGATATCCGAGGGAGTAGAATATGCATCTGCAGGAGCAGTGTTGGGTGTTTCAACAGGATCTTTCTTAGGAGCGGTAGGCCTGTATATCATCTATAAGGTTTCTCATAAGAGGTTAGTTAGTGAAATGCACTCATCACAGGAGTATACTCAAAAAGTAAGAAGCAGAAGGCGGATTGTTTCAGAACTTATTCGTATTGCTTTACCAATTACCATAGGTGCTTCTGTATTTAGTTTGACGAATGTTATCGACCTTGCAATGATCATGAATCGATTAAAGTCTATTGGTTTAGACCAGGTGCAAGTAAGTATGCTATATGGCTCTTATTCGGGATATGCGGTTCCATTGTTTAATCTTCCCCCTACAATTACAGTAGCTTTAAGTGTAAGTATAGTTCCTGCCATAGCCAGTGCATTAGCGGTGAATAATATTAAGCTTGCAAAGAAAACAACAGAGTCTGCATTAAGATTGACATTGCTTTTTGCATTGCCTAGTGCAGTTGGTCTATCATTGCTTTCAGAGCCTATTTTGCAGTTGGTATATAAAAATACAAGTGCGACAGTTTCTTTAAGTATATTGGCAGTTGCGGTAGTATTTGTTTCATTAGTGCTGGTTACCAATGCAATATTACAGGCTACAGGAAAGGTAATGATTCCCGTAAGGAATATGCTAATCGGTGGGGCTATTAAGGTTATTATTAATTATATTTTAGTTGGGAATCCTGATATTAATATCAATGGAGCACCTATAGGAACGAATTTATGTTATATCACTATCCTTATATTAAATCTGATTGCTGTAAAAAAAGCAACTAAAGTTGACTATAAGATTGCTGACTTTTTAATAAGGCCTATCGTGGCTGTTATAACTATGGGTATTTCTGCTTTGTTTACATATAATAGTTTAATAGCAATGACACAGAGTAACAGCATCGCTACTCTAACGGCAATAACGGTTGGGGCCTTGCTCTATGGGCTTATGCTTATTGCTGTCGGAGGGATCAAAAAAGACGATATTGAGATGATGCCAAAGGGTGATAAGATATTAAAGCTGTTTAATAGATTTGGATTGTTAAAATAGCTAGTTGTATTAATAATTCTCAATTCAATAAGATGGAGGTGCACATATGACAAACGAACAGCATACATTTCAAGAGTTATTGGATATTATGGAGCTGCTGCGCAGTGAGAAGGGATGTCCCTGGGATAGGGAACAAACTCATGAGAGCTTAAAGAAGTATTTGATTGAAGAGACATATGAAGTATTAGAAGCTCTCGATTCAGGTGATAAACACAAATTTGCGGACGAGCTAGGTGATTTGCTATTGCAAATTATTTTTCATGCTCAAATTGGCAAGGAAGCAGGGACCTTTGATGTGAATGATGTTATATCTATAATATGTCAAAAGATGATTGACAGGCATACCCATGTCTTTGGGAAAGAGAAAGCTGATACAGCTGATGAGGTGTTGAATAATTGGGATGAAATCAAGAAGAAAGAAAAAGGGTTTGAGAATCATACGCAGGTCTTAAAAGATATTTCTACTTATCTTCCTGCTTTAATGAGGAGTTATAAGGTACAGCAGAAGGCAGCAAAAGTTGGATTTGATTGGGAAGATGTATCCGATGCGATAGAGAAGGTACGTGAAGAGATAAAAGAAATAGAACAGGTATATAAAACGGAAGATATGGGAAAAATTGAAGAAGAGATAGGAGACCTTCTTTTTGCGGCAGTCAATGTTGCTAGGTTCTTGAAAGTTGATCCTGAATTAGCACTTACTGGAACCATCAAGAAGTTTATTAATAGGTTTGAGTATATTGAAAAAAATTGCAGCAGGTTCGACAAAAATATGGAAGAAATGACATTAATAGAAATGGATTTGCTGTGGGAAGAGGCTAAAATACATAATTTTTAAAAAAAGTTGAAAACTATAACTAAAAAAGAAGGATTTTTTTAAAATATAGCGAATATGCTATATGTACAAAATTTTACAATGGGAGGAACATGGTATGAATAAATCTGAATTAGTAGCTAGTATGGCAGAGAAAAGTGCAATGTCTAAGAAGGATGCAGAAAAAGCTTTAAATGCATTTGTTGAGAGTGTACAAGATGCACTTGTGAATGGTGATAAGGTTCAGTTAGTAGGGTTTGGGTCTTTTGAAGTGAGACAAAGAGCTGAAAGAAAAGGAAGAAATCCTCAAACTAAAGAAGAAATTACTATTCCTGCTTCAAAGGTTCCAGTATTTAAAGTTGGTAAAGCATTAAAAGATGCAGTGGGTAAATAATAAATATGGTTTTAAAAAATCAGGTTGAAGCCTGATTTTTTTTTATTTCTAGTTAAAAGGAGATTAGGTAATGCGTATAGATAAGTTTTTGAAAAATTCTAGATTAATAAAAAGAAGAACGATAGCAAATGAGGCGTGTGATCAGGGAAGAGTAAAGATTAATCAAAAGGCGGTTAAGGCCGGAGCAGAAGTTAAAGCAGGAGATGTTATTGAAATACAGTTTGGAGAAAAGTTGATTAAGGTAGAAGTGCTTAATATATCAGAACATGTACCCAAAGGGGATGCAACAGGGATGTATAAAATAATTGAGAATTGAAAATTGAAGTTAGTAGGAATTATATAAACAGTGAACCGTTAAGTCATAGATGTTTTAAGGGTTATTTCTACTGCTTGTCATATTCTGACCTATTTCCGCATATGTATGTAGTAGTATATCAATGTAAAGAATGCGTATGTGGAGGGTTTTATGATGGTTGAGGATAAGAAGGTCACGAAGTCGAATGCGAAAACAATGTCTCAAAGCTTAATTATGGAAAATAGAGAGAAGTTGAGTGTATCAGGTGTGTTAGATGTAGAGAATTTTGATGATCAAGGGATTATACTGAATACAGAGCTGGGTGTGCTGATTGTAAGAGGAGATGAGCTTCATATCAATAAGCTGGATATAGGAAGTGGGGAATTGATTATAGAAGGAGAAATCAGCAGTTGTACATATACTGACCAAGACCATTCAAAGTCAAAGGGATTTGGGTTTATTGGAAGAATGTTTAGATAGAAGAATATAGATCCATATATAATTGAGGTGAGATGCTTGGAAGTTTCCGTAACCAATCAGGCATATATCTTTTTAAGCTCTATAGTAGGGGGATTAATCATTGGCTTGGTTTTTGATATTTTTAGAATATTAAGACGAGTCATAAAAACTGTAAATTTTATCACATATATTCAAGACATATTATTTTGGATTATTGTGACAATGATTATTTTTTTACTAGTTTTTGTAACAAATGATGGTGAATTGCGATGGTATGAGTTTTTAGGAGTTGTTCTTGGGATTATATTCTACAATTTACTGTTTAGTACCTATGTGATAAAGATTTCGGTCACGATTATTAATTTCATAAAGAAAAGCATTTTGCTTATTCTTAAAGTTTTATTATTTCCTTTTGCAATTATTTATAAGATATTCAGAAAGCCTTGTCTGTGGATAGGCAGTAAAGTAAAAAAGGGATTTAGAAAAACAGGGAATGCAGTAAGAAATATTTTTAAAAACATCATAAGAACATTAAAAATACTAGAAATAAGAATAAAAAAAGTATAAGTAAAAACATGGATACTGTTGCAGGAATTTTGAATTTTATGGAGAATATATAACAGTAAGTAGTGGATAGCCACCACTCTTACTCTAATCATTGCCACTTCGTAAGTACTTACGGTGTATTTATGATCTACATATAATAAGCTTAAAGATGAAAGTAGTGTGAACTGATGAAGAAAAAGAGTTTTAAATCTTTAATTAAAAAAATTCTTCTTTCTGCTTCGGCTATCTATGTAATATATATTTTAATGCAGCAGCAGATAATGTTAAATGCTTATGAAACGCAAGGAAAATACTATTTACAAAGGATTAACGAGGAAGAAGAAAAAACAGCAAAGCTGGAAAGACAAAAATTATTATATAGTACGGATATGTATATTGAAAAGATTGCTAGAGAAAAACTTGGCTTTGTCAAGTATAATGAAAAGGTTTTTGTAGATATCACGAAACGGTAAATTTCTTGACAGAGGCGATAAACCAATATATAATTAGCTTAAGTAAGGAAACGTATGGTGTCGTTAAACTAAAGGAGGAATTTTTTTAATATGCTGGTTGAGGTTGGGAAAGTAGTTGAAGGGAAAGTAACCGGTATTACAGGTTTTGGAGCTTTTGTTCAACTACCTGATGGAAAGACAGGCTTAGTTCACATTTCTGAGGTTGCTGTGGAGTACGTAAAGGATATTAAAAAGCATTTAAAAGAGAGTCAAATGGTAAAGGTCAGGGTGTTATCAGTAGATAAAGATGGTAAAATCAGTCTGTCAATAAAAAAAGCTGTTGAAGACGAGCCTGCCAAGTCTGTCAGACCTAGAACATCTTCAGGCGCACCGGTAGATATTGATTGGTCCCGTAAACATCACACGGATAGTGTCTCTTTCGAAGATAAGCTATCGAAGTTTAAACAGGATAGCGATGAAAGAATGCAAGATCTCAAAAGAAATATTGAGTCAAAAAGAGGCGGGGGCTATAAACGGTCAGCGAATATATTTTAATAGTGATAGATAAGATAAACCGGGGTTATTAATCCCGGTTTATTACTTTCCAAAAACTTCTTTTAAAAAAGTGTTGACAAATGTGATGAAACGATGTAAAATAATATTTGTCGCTAGAAACGACACCAGTAAGTATTGGCATAATATAAAGGTTAATAGATGTGCCGGAGTGGCGGAACTGGCAGACGCACAGGACTTAAAATCCTGCGGTCCCAAAAGACCGTACCGGTTCGATTCCGGTCTCCGGCACCATTAAAACTTTATCCAATGCATAATAGTCTCTGGATAACGGCTTCTAAGGGCCACGCAGAGCAGGCTCTGTCTGAACCTAAGAATTCTGTTTATATTTCAATATCGCGGGATGGAGCAGTCCGGTAGCTCGTCGGGCTCATAACCCGAAGGTCGGTGGTTCAAATCCGCCTCCCGCAACCAAAGAAAAAAGCTTTCAGAGATTATCTCTGAAAGCTTTTTGCGTTATTTGAGCATTTTAAAAGGCTATGTTCCAGGCAATGTGGATATTTTTGCAAAAACTATCATTTGGTTGGCATCAATAGAATATCGTGACGTTATCTGTCATTCTGAACGCAGTGAAGAATCTTGAGTTTTATGTATAAGATCCTTCACTACGTTCAGGATGACACATATATCATACGTCCCTACGACACCAAAATCCATGGTGTGTGAAGGGTACCTGTCATTCTGAGCATAGCGAAGAATCTTTGAGCTTTAAAACATAAGATCCTTCACTACGTTCAGGATGACAACCAATGCAACTATGTCGTATTCTTTCTATATTATGACATAGTGCATTAAAGGACAGAAATAACCTCTAATTTAATTATATATATTTTCCAGATATTTCACGTCACTTGAACTTGAAATTTTTAGACTTAGAAAAAAATAAAATTTCTCTTGACTTTTATTAAGATTCATATTAATATATACTATGTCGCTTGTGAAGCGCAAAGTTTGAAGGCTGCCATTATATATTTACCATAATTTAAGACTATACTTCAAGTGCTGATTGTGATATAATATTAAATGTTCTGACTTCAATAATCAAAGTTATATGGCGGCATAGCTCAGTTGGCTAGAGCATACGGTTCATACCCGTAGTGTCGATGGTTCAAATCCATTTGCCGCTACCATTTATATGGCCCATTGGTCAAGCGGTTAAGACACCGCCCTTTCACGGCGGCTACAGGGGTTCGAATCCCCTATGGGTCACCATTAAGCATTAAAGCTTATAGGTTAACTTTTCAACAAGGCATAAGTTCTAACATAAGGGCGCATAGCTCAGCTGGGGGAGCACCTGCCTTACAAGCAGGGGGTCATAGGTTCGAGCCCTATTGTGCCCACCAAAAGAACCATATAGTATTAACTATATGGTTCTTTTTTTATTCAAAAATATGTGTCAGGTATTAAAGGTTATTACCATAAATTAGGAAAACATGTCAGAAACTTTTCTGCTTTACCATCTTGAAATGACAATTATTTTATAGGACATGCTGTATAATATTTTTTGCACTCATCAAACAAATAACATTTTTAGAGGCAAATATTATGCGGAGGTTGGTAATGATGGAAAAAACAGAGATATTCCCATATCAAAGACTGAATAATAAGAAGAGAGTAAATCATAAGCAAGTAAGTGTATTTAAGAAGTTATTCGGAGTACATGATGTCCTTGTTGATATTATTGCGTTCATGTTAGGGCGGGCGGCGGTTTTCTCCGGGTTTACCCCATTTGGTCTTCCCTTTTATGCTGCAACTTTTACGGGAGAGATAGGTTCCTTGATGATAGGATTAAGCATAGTGGTGGGTATTGTATCGGCAGGTATAGGAATAATGTCTGTCAAATACATTGCTGCAATGGTGATCTTTACTGTTTTAAGCAAAGTTAGCAAGACAAATCAGTTAAAACAAACTTTTTTTATTGCATTGTTTGGTTTTTTGAGTCTTTTTATAGCAGGAATACCATCAGTGATGATAAGTGGTCTTTTGTTGTACGATATCCTGCTGCTTTTATTTGAATCATTCATATGTTTTGTGATGATATATATATTTAGAAGGGGGGCTCCTATATTAAGACAGAAAGTAGATAGAAAGGTCCTATCTAATGAAGAAACTATTAGTCTTTCAATTTTGATGGGATTGATTATTTTAGGTTTTACAGAGATACATTTTCCTGGTGGAACATCTCTAAGAAATATATTATGTATTTTTGTGTTACTTATATTTAGTTTAAAGCATGGCGCAGGAATTGCCGCATCGACGGGGGTAGTCATAGGTCTTATTAGCAGCATGTCTTCTCCTGGCATGACCTATATTATAGGAAGTTTTGCTTTTTGCGGATTAGTGTCAGGTATATTCAGGACTTTTGGCAAGGCTGGTGTAAGTCTTGGATTTATTCTTGCTAATGCAATTATGACTATTTATATTAATGGATCCACAGAAGTACTTATCAATATTTATGATATTCTGATTGCTGTTGCGATGTTGATTATTCTACCGGAAAAAGTGCTGGAATATGTAGGGGATTTTTTAAATAAGAACACTGATAAGCTGGTTGAACGAAAAGCCTATAGTCACAGGATGAAGGAAATTACGGTAGATAGGCTTAATAGCATATCTAAGTCATTCGAACGTTTGGCAAGTACGTTTAATCATATTGCAGAACAGAAGATGCCTTTAAATAATAGGGATGTAGCAACTCTTTTTGATCAGGTAGCTGATCGTGTGTGTAAAGACTGTGGATTATGCCTTAATTGTTGGGAAAGAGAATTTCATAATACCTATCAGGCAATGTTTAAGACTTTAGAGAAGTTGGAAGAAAAGGGGAATATTACCGAGCATGATATGCCTGATTATTTTGTAGGACGCTGCATAAGGTTAGACGAATTTATTAGCTCCATTAATAATATGTTTGAAATCTATAAAGTAAACTTGATGTGGGCCAACAAGGTAGGAGAAAGCAGAGGATTGGTATCTCAACAGCTTCAAGGAGTATCAAGAATTATATCCGGACTTGCGAATGAAATCACCATTGATGTGCAGTTTGATGAAGAAATGGAAAATGAGATGATGCTTGAGCTAGATAAAGTAGGCATCGCAGCAAGAGCAGTCACGGTGTTGCAAAATACAAGTGGTAAATATGAAGTTGAGATATCCTTTAAAGCTTGTGGGGGGATCAGGAGATGTCATAATAATGTGATTCCTGTATTATCAAAAGTTATTGGACGGAAAATGACAAGAAAAGATTTGCCTTGTAGTATGAAGAAGGGGGA
>JBFWMP010000009.1:34721-38697 GCA_050251575.1 Clostridia bacterium | reverse complement strand
AGACTATTTATTTATATATACCGTCAAAAAACAATGCAAAAACTTCAATTAAAAGTTTGCAAGCAGGGGAAGGTTTCACAAACGTTATTATCTCTGATGCAAATTTAAGAGTAGATTTTGAAGAAAAGCAGTCAAAAATATATATAGAATATGAAATAGTATTAAATAATAGTGGGGAAACACTTTCTTATGGTGAGGACAGTATATTTCTTACAAATTTTCTTATAACCCCTGCAGTCTATAAGAATGGACAACCTGTTTTTATCTACAAATCTTCTTTTGGAGATCCATATATTTATGATATCAACCATTATTCTATAAGGCTAAAGACGGACAAGCGTTTTACTGCTTACGCCCCGGGCAAGCTAGAGGAAAAAGATATAGATGAAAGCAAAATAACGGTATTTCAATCCGAGAATTTAAGAGATTTTCCAATTGCGATCTTTAAGAATGCGGCAGTTGATGTTAAACAATATGGAGAGAAAAAAGTTTATTATGTAAACTCTATAGATGCAGAAGAGTATGTCAGAAATGCGTTTGAGTTTGGAAGTTCTGCTATAGGTGAGTATCCTTATGAAGAATTTTTTGTTGTTAAGGTGCCAATATCATTACAAGGGATGGAATTCTCCAATATGGTTTTTCTATCCGAGAGTTGTTTTAAAAGCAGTGAAGTACTAAAAAGAGTAGCATATCATGAAGTGTTCCATCAATGGTTTTATGGCATAATAGGTACTGACCAACTCAATGAGCCGTTTTTTGATGAGGGACTTGTGAACTACTTTGCACTGATGTTAAGTGGTAATGAATTAAACAGATATTATAATCAGAAACTTTTTGAGTTGCATCTTAAGGATTATAATTCTGAAAATCAGTATTATAATTTAGCATATAATGACTCAGCTGTATATTTTTTTATGCTTCATAAGAAGCTTGGAGATAATTTTTATAATATGCTAAAGCAAATCTATACAGAAAAAAGTTTTGCAATTATTTATTTTGATGAATTTTTGAAATATGCCGATGAATACTTAGGGGGTAATTAGTTTGAAAACAGATATAAATGAAAAACGAGGAGCATATGAATCGTTTTTAAAAAGTCATGAGAAGGGACATTTTATGCAGTCACCGGAGTGGGCACAAGTAAAGTCCAATTGGAAAAATGAAGTTGTTGTCATAGAGGATAAGGATGGAAATATAAAGGGTTCTATGAGTATGCTTATCAGAAAAATCCCTCTTTTTAAATATACTATTATGTACTCCCCCCGGGGTCCTGTTTGTGATATTCATGATAAGGAAACTTTTAGGGCTTTACTAGATGGTGCCAAGCAACTTGCAAAAAAGCATAATAGTTATGTGTTAAAGATAGATCCTGACGTCGAGAAAGAAGATGAACAGTTTGGCGAGATTGTCCGGGAGCTAGGTTTCAATGTAAAGAACGCTTCTAAGAACTTTGAAGGCATACAGCCTCGATTTGTTTTTCGTTTGGATATTAAAGATAAAACAGAAGAAGAGGTAATGACCGAATTTCATAATAAAACAAGGTATAACATCAGGCTTGCAGAAAGAAAAGGAGTCGTAACAAGCATCGGGACTAAAGAAGATCTGAGAGAATTTCACAAGGTGATGCGGGAAACAGGTGTGAGAGATGAATTTGTTATACGAAGTCTCGAATATTTTGAAAAAATGTATGATTGCCTTGCACCAAAACACTTAAGATTATATACTGCTCATTATGAAGGGAAATTAGTTGCAGGAACCATCGCAATTTTATATGGTAATAAAGTATGGTATTTATACGGTGCAAGCAGTAATGAATATAGAAATGTAATGCCTAACTATTTGCTGCAATGGGAAATGATAAAGTGGGCGTTGGAAAATGGCTGTGAAATTTATGATTTTAGGGGAGTATCCGGTGATCTTGATGAAAGCAATCCTTTATATGGATTGTATAAGTTTAAGAAAGGTTTTAACGGAAAATTCACAGAATTTATTGGAGAACTGGATTTGATATTTAATCCATTGATTCATTTTTCGGTAGAAAAGGGTGAAAAGGTTTTCAGAGAGATGAGAAGAAAGGTATTTATGCTTAAAGAAACAATAAAAGGGCAAAAGAAATAATAAAAAGAGGGAACATATGAAAAGACTGGTCATAGAAAAAGAAAAGCTTAAATATAATATTGATGTTATTAAAGGGATGACTAATTCTAGAATCATAGGGGTATTAAAAGGGAATGGGTATGGACTGGGGATACTTAAATTTGCTCAGTTTTTGTTGGAAAATAATATAGATTTTTTTGCGGTTTCTGAAATACAGGAAGCAGTACATTTGCGAGAGAATGGTTTTAAAAATGATATTCTTCTTTTATCTTCTACTTGTATTGAAGAAGAAGTTGAACTGATCGTACAACATGATATTATAGCAACTGTCGGTTCTGGAAGAGCTGCGGATATGTTAAATGAATTAGCGGCTAAGCACCGGAAGGTTGTGAATGCCCATTTGAAGATTGATACAGGTTTTGGAAGGTTTGGTTTCTTACCCTCTGAGCTGGATTTAGTATCTTCAATAATAAGGTCTTGTAGTAACATAAAAATTATAGGAACCTTCTCACACCTGTCTTTCTCATTTGCTAAGGACAGGAAGGATGTGCAAATTCAATTTGATAGATTCATAAAGTGCATTGATACATTAAAGCAAGATGGAATTGAACCGGGATTATTGCATATTGCAAATTCCAGCGCATTTCTAAAGTATAGTGATATGCATTTGGATGCAGTTAGAATTGGTTCCGCTTTTCTAGGGAGAATTCCTATCAATAATATATATAACCTTAAGAGGATAGGGTATTTAAGAGCAAACATTTCTGAAATAAAATATCTTCCGGAAGACCATTACGTAGGTTATGCCAATACCTACAAAACAGTAAAGAAAACCCGGGCTGCTGTTGTTCCTATAGGGTATAAGGATGGATTTGGTGTGGAGAAGTCAAAGGATATCTTTAGGTTTATTGATGTCTTAAGATACCTATACCATGACTTGAAGTTGCTTCTGGGAAGTAAATATCTATATGTTAAGGTTAACGGAAAAGCAGTTAAATTATTAGGAAGAATCAGTATGTATAATATTATTATTGATGTATCGGACGTTGATGCGAAGATTGGGGATGAAGTAGTGTTAGAAGCGAATCCTCTTTTAATTGAAAGTTCAATTCCGAGAGAGTATATATAAAATGAATTACAATACTCCTTTATACGACGCACTAAAAGCCTACAGCAAAAAGAATATGATTCCCTTTCATATGCCGGGGCACAAATTGGGGGCAGGATTCCCTGAACAGTTCAGAGACAGTTTTCTTGACATCGATCTTACTGAGCTTCCGGATACAGATGATCTGCATGCACCGGAGGGACCTATAGAAGAAGCACAGAAGTTGGCAGCAGAAGCATTTGGGGCAAGGCAGACTTTTTTCTTAGTGAATGGTTCTACCTGCGGCATTCAAACTATGATTGCCGGCGTGTGTAACCCCGGGGATATCTTAATTGTTGACCGTAACTGCCATCTTTCAGTGATTCATTCGTTGATACTGTGTGGGGTGATTCCTCAGTATATTTATCCGGAGTACATAAGCGACTTAGACTTTATTGGGGGCATCAATCCTCATGAGGTGGAAGAAGCTTTAAAAAAACATCCTGATGCGAAGGGTGTTTTTATTACCTGCCCCACATATCATGGGATATGTTCAGACATAAAGACTATAGCAGATATTGTACACCGATATGACAAGATGCTTTTAGTGGATGAAGCCCATGGTGCACATTTTTGTTTTCATCCCAGTCTTCCTCAAGGCGCACTGCATGCCGGAGCTGATATTTGTGTGCAGAGTGCGCACAAGACTTTGCCTGCTCTTACGCAGAGTGCATTATTACATGTTAATTCTTTCAATATAGATTTACAGCGTATCAAGCGATGCTTGAAAAT
>JBFWMP010000009.1:20405-34621 GCA_050251575.1 Clostridia bacterium | reverse complement strand
ATTATCTTAGCAATTGTACATGATGAGGATGGCAGCAGGGTAATGGGTGAACTAAATAAAAAAGGGTTCAGTGTAACCAAATTGGCTACAACCGGAGGATTTCTCAGGGCAGGAAATACGACTCTTCTCGTAGGTACCAGCAAGGAAAATGTGCAGGCAGTTATTGATATTATAAAAGCAAGATGTATGAGCAGGAAGCAAGTGATTACTTCCCCGACACTTGCGACAGGTGCGGCGGGTGTTTATGTACCTTATCCTGTTGAGGTTGAGGTTGGAGGTGCTACAATATTTGTTGTTGACGTAGAGAAGTTTGAAAAAGTTTAGAAGCAGTGAAGTTATTATTTTACTGTTCCTTAAGGGGTTGCTATTATGAAAATTCAAGATACCCTCAAACAACCGGTTAGTGTGCAAGGCAAGCCAGAGACGGATGATAAAAAACTATCAGAATCAAAAGGATTAACATTTGATAAGCATTTAAAGAAGATAGACGGACAGAATTATGAAGATGAATTAGCACTGCTGCTAGGTGAGATAGATAAGCAAGGTCAGAAGCTGTCTAAGAATATTGATATCAAAGAGCTTATACGCTACAAAAAGCTGATATCAGAATTTTTATATGATGCGGTAAATAATTCGCATAAGTTTCATAAAGAGAGTATGCTTGACCGCAGGGGACGGCATAGAGTTTATGCTATTATCAGCAAAGTTAACGAGAATTTAGAACGCATCACAGAAGAAGTATTAAAAGAAGAAAAAGATAACATTAAAATGCTACAGAGAATGGATGATATCAGGGGTTTGTTGCTGGATATTTTTATGTAGGTGGCGTAAAGGCAGTTACAGGAGAAAGAATAATATGAATTTTCATGAGCTTATAGGTCAGAAAGCAGTGATACAAAGTTTAAAAAACAGTATAGAAAGTAATAGGGTAAATCATGCCTATATATTTGAAGGACCAAGCGGAATAGGAAAGAGAACAATAGCATCTGTTTTTTCAACGGCATTAACGTGTGAGACTGGGTATGCAGAGCCGTGTGATCTTTGTAGGAGCTGTATAAAAAACCGGAATAATAATCATCCGGATGTAAAGATATTGGATGAGCAAGGAAGCAGTTTAGGGATTGATATGGTTAGGGCGTTACAGAAAGATATCTATATAAAGCCCTATGAAGCAGGCAGAAAGATTTATATTATCCCTGAAGCGGAGCGGATGACCATACAGGCTCAGAATGGTCTCCTAAAGATATTGGAAGAGCCTCCATCATATGCTATAATAATTATGACTATTACCAATAGTGCAGTATTGTTAGACACTATTGTTTCAAGAAGTATGTTGATTAGGTTTCGGATACATTCTTATAGTGAAATAGAAGAATATTTAAAAAGATCATATCCTGAAATAAAGGATGAAATTCCATTTGTAGCACTGTTTTCAGGAGGTATTATTGGCAGAGCAAATCAACTGGCGGCGTCACAGGAGTTTAAAAAAGTGAGAGAAGAAATGGTTGAGATTGTTTCTATGTTGTTAAATACGGATGAGTTAAGGGTAATAAACGCCGCAAGCTATTTCATAGAGCACAAGAACGATATTGACATGATTCTTGATTTTTTAGTATTATGGTTTCGGGACATTCTTTTGATAAAAGAATTATGCAGTGATAAAATGGTAATAAATATAGATATGGACAATATGCTAAGGCATTTTACTCAAAAGGTTTCAAGCTATACTGCGTGTAGGATTATCCAAATACTTTTAGAGACTAAGAAGAGGATAAGTATGAATGCCAATTATGCTTTAGCAATAGAATCCATGCTTATCCAAGGTTGGGAGGAAATACATGGTAAGCGTAGTAGGAGTACAATTTAAAAAGGCAGGAAAGATATATTATTTTGATCCTGATGGAGCACTCATTGATGGGGGAGCCAAAGTCATTGTTGAAACAGCAAGAGGGATTGAATTTGGAGATATTGTGATAGGAAATCGGGAAGTTGCGGAAGAGGACATTATCGCTCCGTTAAAAAAAGTACTTCGTATTGCTAGTGATGAAGATGTTAAGCAGGTACAAGAAAATAAAGAAAAAGAAAAAGAGGCTTTCAATACCTGCCTGCAAAAAATTAGAGAGCATAGCTTAGAAATGAAACTAATTGATGTAGAATATACCTTTGATAGAAATAAAATACTTTTTTATTTTACGGCAGATGGAAGAGTAGATTTCCGGGAATTAGTGAAGGACCTTGCAGCTATCTTCAAGACAAGAATTGAGTTAAGACAAATTGGTGTAAGAGACGAGGCAAAGATGCTGGGGGGATTAGGCATTTGCGGTCAAGGCTTGTGCTGTGCAACATTTTTAGGTGAGTTTGAGCCGGTATCTATTAAGATGGCAAAAGAGCAGAACTTATCATTGAATCCGAGTAAAATTTCCGGCACTTGCGGCAGGTTGATGTGCTGTTTGAAATTCGAACAAGAGTCTTATGAGGATGCAATTAAACGAATTCCTAAAATTCATGCGATTGTTTCAACTCCGTCGGGGCAAGGGATGGTTGTTGATATCAGTTTATTAAAAGAAACTGTTAAAGTAAAGTTGGATAAGGATAATGAGAATGTCCTTCAGATATTTGCAGCTTCAGAGGTAAAAGTAATCAAGGATGTGGAGGTCCATCAGGATGATCTGGGATTGGAAAATTTAAAGCATCTTGAAGATAATTAGTTTTAATATTAAAAATTCAGTAAAACTATTTTCAATTTTCCATTATCGTGATACAATAAATACCGTAATTAAGGAGGTGTGTATAAATGGCATATTTCATAACTGAAGAATGTATTAGCTGCGGAGCTTGTGAACCAGAATGTCCGGTGTCGTGCATTTCACCTGGCGATGATGTATATGTAATTGATGCAGAGGTTTGCATAGATTGCGGAGCTTGTGCAAATGTTTGTCCGGTAGACGCTCCACAACCAAAATAATAAGAAGATGTTAAAAAAAACCTGTGGTTTAACCCAGGTTTTTTTTATATAATTACCACCGGGTAAAAAAATGGGTAATAGATAAAAATGGTGGGTAGTAATAATTATATAAGGTAAAGATATAACATAATATAGTAAAAATAGTGGAGGTATGAATATATGGATAAAGGTACTTCTAACGCACTTAAGGTGGTCATTGTGCTGGCGACAGCATTAATACTTATTGTTGGTGGCGCAGCATTTGGGTACAAGTATTATACAAATATGAAACAACAGGATAAACCTCCAGTCAATGTGTCTCCAAAAGAAGAGCAGGTGCCGGTAAAAGAAGGGCAGGTGCCGGAAAAACAGATAGAAGAAAAAGATACAGAAAAAAGAGATACAGAAAAAGAACCTGTTGAGGAAGGAATACAGAAATTGCAAGAAGCACCGGATTTTTCTCTTAAAGACCTGCAGGGAAATGATATCAGCCTCTCTGATTACAGAGGGAAAATAGTATTTCTTAATTTTTGGGCTACATGGTGCCCTCCTTGCAAAGTAGAAATGCCTCATTTTGAAGCAGCCAATAAAAAGTTTCAAGAGGATAATAATGCGGTGATTCTTGCGGTAAATATACAGGAGAGCAGTGAAAAGGTGGAGGATTTTATCCAAGAAAATGGATATACATTTCCTGTTGTTCTTGACTTGAAAGGGCAGATAGCCAATCAGTATAGGATACATAGCATACCAACTACTTTTATTCTTAATCAGCAGGGAGTTATTAGGGACATTGCAATTGGTGTGATGGAGGAAGAAGAACTATATCATTATGTGGAGGAATTAGATAGTGAGCAAGGTGATAATAAATAAATGGGAACGTATTGATGATTTGCAGTATAAGGGACTGAAAATCATACAGGATACCCGAGGTTTCTGTTTTGGAGTAGATGCTGTGTTATTGGCTCATTTTGCTGAAGTCAAAAAGGATAATGAAGTATTGGATCTTGGGACGGGAACGGGCATTATTCCTATACTTATCGCGGGAAAAACAAAGGCTGGACGGATTGTTGGACTTGAGATTCAAGAGCATATGGCAGAAATGAGCAGCAGAAGTGTCATTCTAAATGGACTTGAAGAAAGGGTGCAAATGATATGCGGTGATTTGTGCAATAGTGCAAGTTTGTTTGGAGCATCTATATTTGATATAATTACCTGTAATCCGCCTTATATGAGTCCAGGGGGAGGGATGGTAAATCTCCGGGATTCGAAGGCAATTTCCCGGCATGAGATTGCATGTACTCTAGAGGACATCATTTCAGTAAGCAGCAGGCTTCTCAAGACAGGCGGAAAACTAAACATGGTTCACCGTCCTGAAAGATTAGCAGATATTATATGGTTGATGCGTTCATATAAGATTGAGCCAAAAAGATTAAGGTTTATCCATCCTTCCTATCATCAACGTGCGAACTTGATTCTTATTGAAGGTGCAAGGGGAGGAAACCCTCAGTTAAAGATGATGGAGCCACTTTATGTTTATGGTGCTAATGGAGAATATAGTGAAGAAATTAATAGGATATATAATAGAGATATTGAGAATGTTTAAAACAGCTTAAATACATAGATTCTCCGCTGCGCTCAGAATGGCATTTTTGACTATTTTTTATCTCAATTCGACAAATACTGGAGGATGGAAAAACGATGAGTGAAAAAGGAATACTGTACTTATGTGCTACTCCTATAGGGAACTTAGAAGATATCACCTATAGGGCATTAAGAATACTACAAGAGGTAGATTTAATTGCAGCAGAAGATACCCGGCAAACAATAAAGTTGTTAAATCATTATAACATTGTTAAGCCTCTTACGAGTTATCATGAACATAATAAGGCTGAAAAAGGAAAATTTATTATAGAGCAGCTTAAGCAGGGAAAGAATATTGCTTTAGTATCTGATGCAGGAACTCCCGGAATTTCAGATCCAGGTGAAGATCTTGTAAAATTATGCGCAGAGGAGGAGATTGTCGTGTCTTCACTTCCAGGCTCTGTTGCTGCAATTACAGGTCTTGTCCTATCAGGTTTACCAACTGGTCGCTTTTGTTTCGAAGGATTTCTTTCAGTCAATAAACGTAATCGTAAAGAACATCTCGAACAACTTAAGAATGAAACAAGAACGATGATATTTTATGAAGCGCCTCATAAGCTGATGAATACACTGCAGGATTTTCTTCATCTTTTTGGAGACAGGCGTATAGCTATTGCAAGAGAGCTTACAAAGAGATATGAAGAAATCATTCGGTGCAGCATATTGCAAGCTATTGAAAGATTTGAAGAGATTTCTCCTAAAGGAGAGTTCGTTATTATTGTTCAAGGTGCCAACCGGCAGCAAATGAAGGCAGAGCAGCAGAAGGAATGGATGGAGCTGCCTATTGAAGAGCACATTAACTTATATATCAGTCAGGGAATCGAGCGTAAAGAAGCATTAAAAAAAGTAGCAAAGGATAGGGGCGTAAGTAAAAGAGAAGTCTATGCGCTGCAAATCAGAGATAATGAATGAAAAAAATAAAGAAGGAAGAGAAATGACTTCTCTTCCTTCTTTATTCAATTACGTATATTGCTTTTTACTTCTTTAATTCATCCATACACTGAGGGCAGATATTTTTGCCTTTATACACATGAACATCCTTAGCGTTACCACAGAAAATGCATGCAGGTTCATATTTCTTAAGTATAATAGTGCTACCATCTACATAAATTTCTAATGCATCTTTTTCAGCGATATCTAATGTCCTTCTCAGCTCAATAGGGAGAACTACTCTACCTAATTCGTCTACTTTTCTTACAATACCTGTTGATTTCATCTTAATAAGCCTCCTTGGGTTACAAAATTCGACAAACTTTACAAAACTATAATACCATAAATGTAAATAAACGTCAATGATAATTTAAAAATATCGAAAAAAAATTCAATTAATGGCAGAATGTGTATAGGAAGGATCAGTTGGTTTTTAGATTATGTTATATAATGTGATTATTTGCACCAAAATAGATGAATAGGATACTGAGGAAAACACATTTCCAACAAAAAGTTCTCGAAATAAGGAATTCGTGGGATATATAGAAATATATTCAAACAACAATTGTGATAGAATGTTAAATAATAACTGGAAAATAACATTGCAGAAGTTTGGACAAAATTCGACAAAAAGCTCAAAAGACCTATTAGCATGTAAATGCAATAATCAATTGTACTGTTCATTTAAGATAAAGCATATATATAAACAGAGTTGTTAGCTTAGGAGGGAGGCTTTTACCTTTGGTTACGGATAGTGACGGTTAGTCATCAGATAAAATGATGTGAGTGTAATATTTGAAATGATAAGAGGAGATGCCATGTTAAATTATATTTGGGCTGGAATGATATTGGTTTCTTTTATTATTGCGGCATTTACTGGAAAGATGGAACAAACTACTCAGGCGGCATTTGAGTCTGCAAGTGCGGCTGTTCAAATGAGTATCGGTCTTTTAGGAATCATGTGCCTGTGGACAGGATTAATGAATATTGCTGAAAAATCAGGTTTTATAAAAATCATAGCCCGCATGATTAAGCCTATTACGAGATTGCTGTTTCCACAGGTGCCTCCTCAATCTGCTGCAATGGGAGCAGTAGTATTGAATATGGTAGCAAATATGATGGGACTTTCAAACGCGGCAACACCTTTAGGCTTAAAAGCGATAAAAGAGCTTCAAAAACTTAATAAGGGCAGCGATACTGCTTCGAATGCAATGTGTATGTTTGTGGTTGTAAATACTGCTTCTATACAAATCATTCCTGCTACTGTTATTGCAATACGTTCTTCTGCAGGTTCGAGCAATCCTTTTGAAATTATTGCAGCAGTATGGATTGCCAGCATAAGTGCTGTAATAGTAGGTGTAGTAGCAGCAAAAATATTACAGGGAAAAGAAAGAAGCATAAAGTCATATTCCAGGTATCGAAGAGTAAGTTAACAGGAGTTTACAGCTAACAGTTCACAGGATTAAATATTGGAATAAGAGTAGTGAGTTGCAACTATGAACAATTATATTGAAAGCTCCGAGCTTTGAAGCGAGGTGTTTTATCATGGAGTTATTAAGGACAATGTCTGTATTTACAATTCCTATGGCATTTTTTATAATTATATCATATGGTTTAAGTAAGAATATCAAAGTGTACGACTGTTTTATTGAAGGTGCTAAAGATGGAATTGATACGATTATTAGGATTCTTCCTCCCTTGGTCGGTCTTTTAGTCGCAGTGGGTGTCTTTCGTGCTTCTGGGGCTTTAGAGTTGCTTACACATAGTCTCAAACCGTTGATATTATTCATTAGAGTACCTCCGGAAGTAGTTCCTCTTGCATTGATGAGACCGATATCGGGAAGTGCGGCGTTAGCCATTGTTTCAGATTTACTTAAAAATCACGGGCCTGATTCTTTTATCGGTAGAGTGACTTCCGTTATGATGGGTTCTACAGAAACGACATTTTATACGATTGCTGTTTATTTTGGTTCAGTAGGAATTAAAAATGTAAGGCATACTATTGCGGCTGCATTATTGGCAGATCTTACGGGAATTATAGCAAGTGTATGGGTATGCGGTTGGGTTTTCGGATGGGGGTAATTAAATAAACAACGAAAGGATAGGGATAATGAAGATTGATGTAGTAGCAACTGTTGGAGAAATACAGAATAGCTTAGTGATAGGAAGAATGGCTGTTGTTATAGATGTATTAAGGGCAACCAGTACCATTGTAACCGCATTATCAAATGGATGTAAAGGTGTTGCACCGGTATATGACATTGATAAGGCCTTCGAGAAGGCATGTGATTTAGGACGGGAATCATGTCTTTTGGGAGGAGAACGTAATGCTGTTATGATAGAAGGTTTCCATTACGGCAATTCTCCGTTGGAATATACTGCAGAAAGAGTGCGTGACAAATATGTTATACTAACGACCACCAACGGTACAAAAGCAATTCATCATTCAATAGCTGCATCCAATATTGTCGTGGCGAGTTTTCTGAACGGACAAGCTGTTGCGCAGTATATTGAGAAGAATTATTTCGGAGATCTCGCAATTATTTGTTCCGGTACAGAGGGTAATTTCTCTCTAGATGATTTTTTGTGTGCAGGAAAGATAATTCATATGTTGTTAAACAGTAATCAAAACATCGCGCTAAATGATCTAGGGATTGCAGCAGAAAATCTTTATAAAAATAATATGGGAAACGTACATAATGTATTAAAACATTCATTTCACTATGCAAGATTGGTTTCACTGGGATTTGAAAAGGATGTAAAATACTGTATGCAAGAGGATATATACTCAATTATACCTGTATATGATACCGGAATGATAAGAACAATTGAGAACTATTAAAACTGAAAGCCCTTGAAAAAACAAAAATTAATGATATTATAATATATAATATATTCTTAGATTATTTATCAAAGGTTTGAGTATTAGTGAATGATAAATGTAGAAATGCCTATGAGATTATTGTATGGGGGTTTTCTAACATCAATTGTGCATTCTCAATTCTCAATTCAATACAAGGGAGGATAACATGAACAGTAAAACTTTTTACATAACAACACCCATATATTATCCAAGCGGTAAGTTACATATAGGTCATTCCTACACTACAGTTGCAGCTGATGCTATCTCTAGGTATAAGAGGCTTAGAGGTTATGATGTCATGTTTTTGACCGGAACAGATGAACATGGGCAGAAGATTCAGAGGAAGGCTGAGGCTGAGGGAATAACACCCAAGGAATATGTTGATCAAATTGTCGCAGGGATAAAAGAGTTATGGAAGGTTCTTGATATTTCTAATGATAGATTTATCAGAACTACCGATAAACAACATGAAGAAGTTGTCCAAAAGATATTTAAAAGACTTTATGATCAGGGGGATATTTACAAAAGTGAATATGAGGGATGGTATTGTACTCCTTGCGAATCGTTTTGGACTGAGCATCAATTGGCAGAAGGAAAATGCCCTGATTGTGGACGGGATGTAGAGCTTACTAAGGAAGAAAGCTACTTTTTTAAATTATCCAAATATCAGGATAGATTAATCAAACATATTGAAGAGAACCCAGACTTTATTCAACCGGTTTCCAGGCAGAATGAAATGCTTAATAATTTTTTAAGACCAGGACTGGAGGACTTATGTGTGTCCAGGACCACTTTTAATTGGGGTATTCCTGTAAGTTTTGATGATAAACACGTTGTATATGTTTGGGTAGATGCTTTATCCAATTATATTACAGCGTTAGGATACCTTGCTGATAATGATGCAGACTATAAGAAATATTGGCCCGCAGATGTGCATTTAGTAGGAAAGGAAATCGTACGCTTTCATACTATCATTTGGCCTGCAATGCTGATGGCATTGGGAGAGCCGCTGCCTAAACAAGTATTTGGACATGGATGGCTGCTCTTGGAGGGTGGAAAGATGTCTAAGTCTAAAGGGAATGTTGTAGATCCTGTGATACTTGTAAATAAATATGGAGTAGATGCAATCCGATATTTTTTACTTAGAGAGGTCCCTTTTGGAGCGGACGGTGTTTTTTCTAATGAAGCGCTAATCAACAGAATTAATGCAGATCTTGCAAATGATTTAGGAAATCTAATAAGCAGGACTGTAGCAATGATAGACAAATACTTTGGTGGTCAGCTGCCTGAAGATAGAGAAGCAGGAGAGTATGATGAGGAATTGAAGAAGCTTGCACTAACGGCTACAGAAAAGGTAGAAGAGTTACTGGATAAGCTTCAGTTTAGCAGTGCACTGGCGGAGATTTGGAAGCTTATATCCAGAACTAATAAGTATATCGATGAGACCATGCCGTGGGTGCTGGCAAAAGAGGAATCAAAGCGCTCAAGGCTTACGGCAGTGATGTATAATTTGGCAGAAAGCATAAGGATAATATCCATACTTATACAACCTTTTATGCCGAACACGTCACCGATCATATGGCAGCAGCTAGGCATTGACCAGGGTATAGAGACCGAATGGAGCAGTTCAAAGGTATGGGGTAAATTAAATTCTCAGTTTAAGATTAATAAAGGGGAAATTATATTTCCAAGAATAGATATCAATAAAGAGCTTGAGGAACTGGAAGAAATGCAGCAGAAGACTCAAAAGGCAGTTAAGAAAGAAGAAAAACCTGGAGATGACAAGAAAGAAGAGCAGGAGTTCATATCCATAGAGGACTTTGCGAAAGTTGATTTGAGAGTAGCCAAAGTTATTGCTGTTGAAAGGGTTAAAGGTGCGGATAAATTGCTGAAATTGCAATTGGAATTGGGGACTGAGACTCGCCAGGTGGTTTCCGGGATTGCAAAACATTATACCCCAGAGTCATTGATTGGGAAAAAGGTTATTGTTGTTGCAAATCTTAAACCTGTAAAGTTAAGAGGAGAAGAGTCAAAAGGCATGATTTTGGCAGCTTCTACAGCTAATGATGAGGTTTTGGTGGTTGCAACATTGGATGGAGATATTGAGACGGGTGCCAAGGTAAGATAAATCTTGTATTCAGATTTAGATTTAGATTAAGGTTTCGTTAATCTCAATCTGAGTCTGAATTTTTATTATTATTTGAATAATAGTTTTAGTATAAGTTTGCGGATAAGCAGGTTCTCAATATTAAGAAGATAGGCGGCTGAGATTCTTCGCTGTACTCAGAATGACAAGCATCTCTTTGTCATCCTGAACGAAGTGAAGGATCTCCTGCGAAGCAGGTTTGTTCTAGTACATTTACGAAAGAGGTTTATTTATGTTTTTTGATTCACATGCTCATTATGATGATGAGCGTTTTAATGAAGATAGAGCAAGTGTTCTTAGGCAGATGAAGGATGCTAAAGTTGACTGGATTCTGAATGCAGGAGCTGATGTTGCGTCATCACAGAGGAGTGTTCAACTAACTCAAGATTATGATTTTATTTATGCATCGGTAGGTGTGCATCCCCATGATACAGGGGAAATGGATGAAAAAGAGATAAGAAGCCTTGAAGATTTAGCCGGCAATGATAAGGTCGTAGCAATTGGAGAGATAGGTTTGGATTATTACTATGACCATTCTCCCAGAGAGATACAGAAATATTGGTTTCGCAGACAGATGCAGCTGGCGAAAAGATTAAGATTACCTGTTATTATTCATAATCGTGATGCCCATGCGGATACGATGGAAATCATAACATCTGAAGATATATCTTCCCTTGGGGGGGTGCTGCACTGCTTTTCAGGAAGCTGGGAAATGGCAAAAAGGCTTATAGAAATGGGAGTTTATATTTCTTTTGCTGGTCCAGTGACCTTTAAAAATGCAATAAAGTCGGTTGAAGTGGTAAAAAATATGCCTATGGACAAAATACTGATAGAAACAGACAGTCCTTACCTCACTCCGGTACCTTATAGAGGGAAAAGAAATGATTCAACATATATAAAGTATATCGCAGAGCACATAGCAAATATCAGAGGAATTACAGTTGAGGAAGTTGCAGAAAGAACGATGGACAATACGAAAAGATTATTTAAAATAGAAGACTAAGGATATTTTGTTCACAGTTCACGGTTCATAGTTTACAGAAAAAAGCGTTAAATACCCTGTGAACTGTAACCTGTAAACCATGAATTTTTATGAGGATGATTTATATGGTAATAACTTATGAACTTGGAAGTTCGTTATATGTAAACATTACAAATCGTTGCACCAATCGATGCAGCTTCTGTATCCGAAATACCGCACAGGGTGTCGGAACAGGGGATAATTTATGGCTGGAGAGGGAACCAACCGTTGAAGAAATTATCGGTGATATTGAAGGGCATAATTTGAGTAAGTATAAAGAGATTGTATTCTGTGGATACGGTGAGCCTATGATGCGCACACTGGAGATTGTTGAAGTATGTAAATATGTTAAAAAGAAAAGTAACTTACTAATTAGAATCAATACAAATGGGCATGCGAATTTAACATATAAGAAGGATATTACCCCATTGCTTGAAGGACTGGTTGATTGTATTTCCATTAGCCTTAATGCAAAAAATGCAGCTGAATATGCAGAGGCTTGCCAATCAGATTATGGTGAAGAGGCTTATCATGGCATGCTTGATTTTGCAAGAAAGTGTAAAAGCTACGTTCCTAGAGTAATTTTAACAGTTGTAGATGTGATGTCTAAGGAAGATATAGAGCAATGTCGGGAGATTGCTAAGGATGTTGGTGTAAATTTCAGAGTAAGACATTACAATGGTTGATTAATACTTGTGTTTGTTTTATTCCAAGCTTCTAGTAAATACTGAAAATTTGGGTAATATAAAAAATAGCTCAGAATGATATAAATCCGGACTTTTTCAATGGCTTCATTCCCAACTGGCAATTTATTATCACCAAAGCCATATCCTCTCATATACTGGTAATGAGAAGAACCAATATATTTTAGGAGGAATTTGTCTGATGGAAGATAAAAGAAGATATGTACCCGAAAGACCTGAGATACCTGAAAGACCTGAGACGCCAATGGAAGAATATAGACCGCCGGTAGTGCCACCAGTTGCACAGCCAATGCCGCAGCCAATGCCCCGGTGTCCAATGCCGCAGCCAATGCCCCATTGTCCAATGATGCAGCTGCCAACGCCCGGTATGTGCCCGCAAATGCCAGTGGGTAATATGGGTTTCGGAGACCCGATGTATGGTGGAATGTACGGATATAATCCTATGCCGGGAGCAGGAATGGGTGATATGTATAATCCGATGTATGGCGGAATGTACGGATATAACCCTATGCCGGGAGCGGGGACTGGTGATATGTATAATCCAATGTATGGTGGGATGTATGGAAACAACCCTATGCCGGGAGCGGGAATGGGCAATATGTATGGGATGCCAATGAATCCTGGTGCAGGTTATCCGGAAATGCCAAGACCTTAACATCGATAGACTAAGAATTGATTTTTAAAGATTTCAGCATTATCTATTCAATAGATAGTGCTGTTTTGATTTGCAGGACTTTGGACAGGCTTTCGTTCAAAAGTTTATGAAAATTGGTTTAAATTAGTGATATTGGTTAATAATATATATAGTTTTTATAAGAAAAATGGCAATTTTGCCGTTTGACAGGATTGGACAAATGGAATAAAATAACTGAGTCTAAAACTTTACTTAGGAGGTAGAAAGATGCATTGGAATGGCAAGGTGAAGAAATACGGCCTGTCAGTTCGCATTCTTTTTCTTACACTATTTATTGTAGCATCATTGATAGCTTCGGGATTTAATTTTATTCATTCGTATACCAAGGAAGTTTGTATAACGGATGGTGAGAGTATCACTTATGTAAAATCATTAAAGCTATCAGTAAGAGAATTTTTAGAAGAGCAGGATATAGAATTATATGAAGGTGATGAAATAGAGCCTTCATTAGAAGCCAAGTTACAAAGAGATCAACAAATAGTGATTAAGAGAGCAATACCAGTTACAATACTGGTGGATGGAAGCGAAATAAGTATCAAAACAGTACAGCCTTCAGTAAAAGATGTACTGGAACAAGTTCAGGTTAAAGTGGAAGAAAAAGATAAGGTTAATTTCGATTTAATGGATCAAATAGTAGCGGGTATGAAGATAAATGTGCAAAGAGTAGCGGAAAAGATTGAAACCATTAAAGAAAAGGTTCCGTTTAATACGATTAGCCGTGCGAACGAAAGAATGGATAAAGGCAAAAGTCGTATTATCCAAGAAGGTTCGGAAGGAATCCGAGAAAAACAGTATGCCATTGTTTTGCAGGATGGTAAAGAGGTATCTAGAAGTTTAATAAGCGACACTGTCGTCTCCCAGCCCGTAGATCAAATCAATGAGTATGGAACTATAGATGTTTACAAGACTTCTCGCGGAGATACTTTTAGATATAAAAAGGTTCTTAATATGCGTGCAACAGCCTATGATCTTTCTTATGAAAGCTGTGGAAAAAATCCAGGCGACAAGCATTATGGAATTACATATACAGGAATGAAAGCTCAATATGGGGTAGTCGCTGTTGATCCTAAAACGATTCCGCTGTATTCAAGATTATATATTGAGGCAGCAGACGGGTCTTGGGTTTATGGTCACGCTGTAGCAGGAGACATCGGAGGTGGAGTCAAGGGAGATATCGTAGATTTGTTCTATGCTGATGAAGCTTTTGTAAGGAAATTTGGAGTAAAGAAAGTAAAAGTTTATATATTAGAAAAATAAAAAAGTCGGGTTTCCG
>JBFWMP010000009.1:0-20305 GCA_050251575.1 Clostridia bacterium | reverse complement strand
AGCTCCGAGCTCCAAGCTATTATAAGGAGGTTTATATGGACAGGCTTTCATCACCTAAAGTTCTAAAAGAGATAATCAAAAAATATCATTTCCGCTTTAATAAAAATCTTGGTCAGAATTTCCTGATAGATATAAATGTGCTGGATAAAATTGCAGAAGCGGCAGGAATTGACAAGAAAACCGGTGTAATTGAAGTAGGTCCTGGAATAGGTGTATTAACGCAAGTGCTGGCAGAGCAGGCCGGAAAGGTAGTCGCTATAGAATTAGATTCACATCTTATACCTATTCTTGAAGAAACACTTGTCGAATATGATAATGTGCAAGTCATTAATAAGGACGTATTAAAAGTAGACATTGAAGCAATAATAAAAAATGAATTATTAGATATGGATATAAAAATAATTGCGAATCTTCCTTATTATATTACTACTCCTATTATTATGAATTTTTTAGAGAAAAGGCTCAATATTGACAGCATTACTGTAATGATTCAAAAGGAAGTAGCAGAAAGGATGGTCGCAGAGCCAGGAGGAAAAGAGTACGGTGCCTTGAGTGTGGCGGTACAATATTATACTGAGCCTAAGATTATTATGACTGTCCCTCCGCATTGTTTTATGCCACAGCCTAAGGTGGATTCTGTAGTCATTCGGCTTGACTTGCGTAATGAACCGGTAGTAGAAATAAAGAGTGAAAAACAATTTTTTAATGTCGTAAAAGCTGCTTTTGGACAAAGAAGAAAAACGTTAGTAAATGCATTGTCAAACTCAGGCTTATTCAATATGTCTAAAGAGCAAATAAGAGAAGTGCTGTTAAACTACGGCATTGGGGAAGCGCAAAGAGGAGAAACATTAACAATTATGCAATTTGCAGAGATTGCAAATTCAATTTTTTGAAAAAATTTATTTATTTTTAATAAAAATAACATTTGAAAAGAAGGATTTTAAAGTATAATGTAGAATATATATAGAATTAGGGTTAGGATTTGATTTTATCATATTCTAACTGATTGTTAAAATGACGACAAACATGTACAACCATGTTGATATGCATTTTTGCAACAACACAATAATTTCTTGAAGGGAGAATTGTAATGAGTTCAAACAAAAAATTGCAAGCATGGGTAAAAGAAGTAGCTGATATGTGTCAGCCGGATCAGATCTATTGGTGTGATGGTTCACAAGAAGAAAATGATCGTTTATTAGAGGAAATGGTGAAGAGTGGAAGTGCTACAGCTTTAAATCCTGAAAAACGTCCGGGATGCTACGCTTTTAATAGTCATCCCTCTGATGTAGCAAGGGTTGAAGATAGGACATATATTGCTTCTGAGAAACAAGAAGATGCAGGTCCGACTAATAACTGGATTGATCCTAATGAGCTGAAAGAAACAATGAAGGCATTATATAAAGGCTGCATGAAGGGCAGAACATTATATGTTATTCCGTTTTCTATGGGACCAATTGGTTCACCTATTTCTAAAATTGGTGTTGAAATAACTGACAGTCCTTATGTTGTTGTGAATATGCGTATTATGACACGTATGGGAAAACAAGTTCTTGATACTCTTGGAGAAAATGGAGAATTTGTACCATGTCTTCATTCAGTAGGTGCTCCATTAGAAGAAGGACAAGAAGATGTGGCTTGGCCTTGTGCGCCGATTGAAAAGAAATATATCAGTCATTTCCCGGAAGAAAGAACGATTTGGTCCTATGGTTCCGGATATGGCGGAAATGCACTTTTGGGCAAGAAATGTTTTGCACTTCGTATTGCATCTGCAATAGCACATGATGAAGGTTGGTTAGCAGAGCATATGCTTATCCTTCGCCTCACAGATCCTAAGGGAAATAAAACATACGTTGCAGGAGCTTTTCCAAGTGCCTGTGGAAAAACTAACCTGGCTATGTTGGTTCCAACTATTCCAGGTTGGAAGGTTGAAACCATTGGAGATGACATTGCTTGGATGAAGTTTGGTAAGGATGGACGTTTATATGCAATTAATCCTGAAGCAGGATTCTTCGGTGTTGCACCGGGAACATCCATGGACTCAAATCCTAATGCAATGCATAGCATTGAAAAGAATACAATATTTACCAATGTAGCATTAACTGATGATGGTGATATTTGGTGGGAAGGTATCGGCTATGATGCACCTGATCACCTTATTGACTGGAAAGATAATGATTGGAAGCCTGGTTCAGAAAGTGCAGCTGCGCATCCGAACGCTCGCTTCACAGCGCCTGCAAGTCAATGTCCGGTAATTGCTCCTGAGTGGGAAGATCCTGCAGGAGTACCAATTTCTGCAATTTTAATCGGAGGACGTCGTCCAAGTACGATACCGTTGGTTCATGAGAGCTTTGACTGGAAACATGGTGTGTTTATGGGTTCAATCATGGGATCAGAAATTACTGCTGCGGCAATCTCTGATAAAATCGGTCAGGTACGCCGTGATCCGTTTGCAATGTTACCTTTCATCGGTTATCATGTATGCGATTATTTACAGCATTGGCTGGAAATTGGAACAAAAACCGATGCAGATAAACTGCCAAAAATATTCTATGTAAACTGGTTCCGCAAAGATGACAATGGCAAATGGCTATGGCCTGGATTTGGTGAAAACAGCCGTGTACTCAAGTGGATTGTGGAAAGGGTAGCTGGAGAAGGTAAAGCAGTAAAGACACCTATTGGTTATATGCCTACAGCGGATGCTATTGATACAAACGGTCTTGACGTGAGTGATGCTGACATGGCGGAACTCCTTAAAGTAGATAAAGAACAATGGATGAAGGAAGTTGCTTCTATTAAAGAGCATTATACTAAATTTGGTGAGAAGCTACCTAAAGAGTTGATTGCACAATTGAATGCTTTAGAAGAAAGATTAAAATAAGTAAGTTAAAAAAACAGGCTGCATGCAGCCTGTTTTTTTAACGATTAAACCTCTGTAGGATATAGTCTCTAGCCTTTAATTCGATAGAATCATCTAAAGGAGGCAGATGCTCAAAGGTGTTTGGATAAGATCTTTTTAGAGCATTGAAAAGGATATAGTCAGTTAGTCCAGGGTTTTTAGGAAGGACGGGCCCGTGTAAGTAAGTACCTACTACATTCTTATGAATTACACCTTCATAACCGTCTGCCCCATTATTGCCATGACCATATTTTACTCTTCCTAATGGCTGATGCTGATTAATAAAGGTACGGCCGCCATGATTTTCAAAGCCGACAATATTTACCGGCTGTCCCAATAGACTGCTTTCAATGATAATATTACCTATGAGTCTGGTATTTTCCATCTCTGTATATATATCCAGCACAGAGAGTCCTTCAATAGATTCATTTCTTAATTTATAATAATGTCCTAGCAGTTGATATCCACCACATACGGCAACTACAACACCATCATCATCTACATAATCGTTGATATCTTTTTTTATTTCTTTAAGTCGGTTACATACCAGCAGCTGTTCTCTATCTGAGCCACCGCCTAAGAATACGATATCCAATTTGCCAAAATCAATATCATCTTTTAATTGATATTCTTTCACTTCTACTTCTATATTACGCCACATACATCTCTTTTTTAAAGAAGTGATATTTCCTTTATCTCCATATAAATTCAGAAGATCAGGATAAAGGTGACCGATTGTTAGTTTAAAGTTATTCATATATTATCATCTCCGCTTATTAGCTCACAGTTTACAGTTCACAGAAAAACATGTCACATTCCCCTGTTTTTTTCTAATGCCTTCAATATATTTTGCGTGTTAAAAAGAGCAGTATAATTTACAAGAATATAACATACTTCTCCATTACGGTTTATAATATCAAGAATTGCCGACTTAATATCATCTTCGATAGTAACGGTATTCTCCGAAAGACCGGCGTACTTAAAACGTACTGATACATCTTCCTTCCTGATACCTGAGGCCATATAGCTTTGAATAGAAGGGACAGCCAATCTTTCAAAGTCAACATCCCAAATCCATGAGATATCTTTCCCATCCTGAGCATTGTCATTTATAATAACCATGATGTCTTTTTTGCGAGGGTCTTGCAGGACTGTGGAGATAGCCTGATTAAAACCGGCGGGATTTTTAGACAGATTTAAAATGACCGGCTTGTCAAAATCAAAAGTTTCCATTCGCCCGATCTGAGGCTTGTACTGGAGGAGCACATCGTTAATTTCCTGCATATCCATACCAAGCAGAACTGCAGCACACATTGACGCCAAAATATTATATATATTATAAAATCCTTTATAATTCAGTGTAAAAGAGGCTGTAGAGCAGTTATGAGCAACTTCAAACTGAAGACCTTCTTCAAGATGGACGTCGAAAGCTTTAAAGTTAAGAACAGGCCGTTTGAATCCACAATTTGTACAGAAAAAATCACCTAGTTGGCTGTAATGATAGTAATTATATTGTAGTTCTTGTCCACAAAGCGTACAAAAACGTCCTTCTTTAGTTTCATTCTCATTAATGTTGAGGTCTTGATCTATTCCATAAAAATAACACGGTCTTTTACTATCATAACCGAATCGTGCAGTAAGGGGATCGTCACCATTTAAAATAAGTGCGGCATCCGGAGCTTTTTCAAGAGCTAGATGCAACAATTTCATGGTGATATCAATTTCACCAAATCGATCAAGCTGATCTCTAAAAAGATTAGTTATAATAATTTTATTTGGAGTCATATGGTCAAAAACTTTTGTAGCCGATGCTTCATCTACTTCAATACATCCGTAGTCAGCTTTGAGCGTCCCACGTAGAGAGGCAGCATCGACAAAAGCAGTTACAATTCCATCCAGCATATTGGCGCCTATTTTATTGCATACTATAGTATAGCCCTTTGAAGAGAGCAGACTATAGAGCATATTATTAGTTGTTGTTTTACCGTTCGTACCACATACTGCAATTAATTCTTTTTTTACACTTAGCGTTAGTTCTCTAAGCAGATTGGGATAGATTTTTAGTGCAATATTTCCAGGACCGGAGGAACCTTTCTTGCCAAGTAGCTTGCTTAATATAATGGCAGCTTTTCCTACCCATATAGCAAATAGTCTTCTTATGTAATTCATGGGTATCACCTTTTCTATTAGCTTAAAGCTCAGAGTTTGAAGCCCGGAGCAGATGCTAGTATTAATATTAAATAATTATTTCCAAATAACGTGAATTTTAATAATGTTGTTATCAAATAAAAAATAGTAGAAATTTTTATATAAGTGAATAACAATTACAAAACCGGGTATACTTTATAATGACCTCACAAAATACATTGAGACCCCCTTTACTTATCTGGCGGTAGATGATTCTACCGCCACTTTTTATTGTACATTACATTTGTATCATTGTGCAACAATTTTGTACGTTATATTCCTGATCTGCATATACTATAATATATTGCACCAGGGCAGGAGGAGTTTTTATGCAGTTTCAACAATTTCTAAATAAGTATATTCCTATAAAAGATATTGAAAGCGACTTGGATGAAATCGAGAGATATTTGGAAGATAAATCGAAAGATGTTGAACAAGGTATTAATAAGATATCAATAAAGAAGCCTAATCTAAAAAAAACAGAAGGTAAAAGTAAAGTGGATTCTGAGTGGGTGCTTAAGACTGCATCAAAAAATTTAAAAATAGCACTCAGAAGGTGGTCAAGACATATGTAAGATGCGTTTACCCCTGGATAATGCTTTTTAAGGTTCACGCAGAGCCAAGTCTTTGCTTGAACTTTAGAATCCTGTTTAAAACTTTTATATCAGGGTAAATAATAAGAGTAAAATATAAGATGGAGGGTTGTGTATTTATGAAAAAATTATTTAAGTGCAGCGTTTGCGGATATATTCATGAGGGTGAAGAAGCGCCGGAGAATTGTCCTAAATGTGGAGCGCCAAAGGAAAAGTTTGTAGAGCTAAGTAAAGAAGATGCAGACAAGATCTATATTTCTGATAGAACAAATGATATACATATGGATATCATTTTGTTATCCAGAAAGATTGCTCAACTATGCGAAGAAGGGATACAGTTAAATTTAGATCCTGCATGTGTAGCTGCATTTAACAAAGCCAAAGATGAGGCATGGATCATTAAGCAGAGAAGCAAGGCAGAAATCGAAGGTCATATGAAAAAAGGTAAGTGGTAAGATAATGTGACAGGGGTCGTTTTTCTGATACCCTTTCAGAAGGGTGCCAGAGAAACGACCCCTGTCACATTTGCTATTTTAATTTTAATTCTCCTTCCAAATGATCAATGAATTGCTTGGCTGTTCTAGGAGAACGACCATTGTACCACATTTCCCATTGTAATGCTTTAGTTTTCAATTCGGCTGTATCAATTTTCAAACAACGCTGTTTAGCCAAACCTTCTACAATTTCCAGGTATTTTTCTTTATCTGGAGAGGAGAATGTAATGGTAATACCGAATCTATCTGATAATGAAAGTTTTTCCTGTAACGTATCCTGACTACTGACTTCATCTCCGGACGAACGTTCGCTAAAATATTCTTTAATAAGATGCCGGCGGTTAGATGTCGCATAGATTACCACATTTTGAGGTTTCACTTCAATACCGCCTTCTAAGACCGATTTTAGCTCTCGATATGAAGTTTCGTCGCTTTCAAAGGAAAGGTCATCAATAAATATAATAAACTTTATTCCGCGATTTTGAAGGGATTCCATAATATGAGGTAAGTCTTTAAGATGGTATTTTGATACTTCTACGAGGCGAAGTTTGCAGCCGGCATATTCATTAAGTAATGCTTTAACAGTAGCAGATTTTCCTGTACCCCTATCCCCGTAAAGGAGAATGTTATTGCAGGGAAGGCCCTGAATAAGCTGCAATGTATTTGTTATGACTTCAGAGCGCTCTTTTTCATATCCGATTAATTGACTTAGTCTAATAGGATCAGGACTTTCAATCCCCGCAAGAGAGCCGCCGATATTCTGTTGGTTCCAGCGAAAGGCTTTAAAGAAACTAAAAGCACCGCAGCCAAATTGGTAATAATAATGTTTAAGCTTGTCCATTTCATTACACCAATCTTCAGACATGAATAAGATGTTTTTCATCTCTGAATCAATATTATTTGTATAATCTATTTCATATGAAGGCCATGTTTTTATTGCTGTTTTGGATTCAAGAATGTTTTGAAGACACTTCTCATTACATTTAAATAAAACATGTAATTGTTTCAAATCAAAACAGATAATGTCTAAAAATCCTTTGTACTTTTCTTCATCTGTTTCTTTTTCACACGCTAAAGAAAATACATTTTCATCGGTTAATACAAGATTGATGATATGATTTTCCCACAAATCACCTATGATTTGTTTATCTGAAGCGTATGCATTAATAAGTAATGATAGAAATTGATGATAGCAGCTCAATAATTGTTTAACGATTGGAGTAGCACTACTTAATTCGTTAATCAGATCAGAGTACGCAATAATAATTTCATCTTTAAAAATATTTCTATAAACAGTGATTCTGGATAAAGATAATTGAGCTTCTTGTAACAGCTCAAGGTAGTTGTTTTCCATTTAATGTGCTCCTCAAATTTCAAAGAAATTAAATTATAACAAGATCATAAGATGAAATAAATTATATCATAATGATATAATGCTTTACAATCATTATAAAAACATACGAGCCAGAATAAATAAATATAATATATATTCAGCTAGAAGAATGAAAGCATGGAAGCGTTTGATTTTCCATGTGAGTATAGAAGGAATAATAAGCGTTATCATTAATAAAAGGGAAAAAGGAATGTCCAAATATGTAGTTTGTGCAGGTACAGATAAGGGAGCAAAGAAAGAGGAAACTCCCAAGACCATGCTAATATTAAGAATATTTGCACCTATAATATTACCTACAGATAGATTTCTATGTCCTTTAATAAGGGCAGTGACAGATGTAACTAGTTCAGGAAGAGATGTACCGAGTGCAATAGCTGTTAAGCTTATTATCATATCAGGTATCTTTAGTATGGAAGCGATAAGAACACCATATTTTACGAGAAGTTGTGCTCCGGAAACTATTAAGAAGCTACCTAAAAGAAATTGAAACATATTTATCAAGACTTCTTTAGATGTAACTGTGATGATATTATTTCTATTGATGTTTTTATGTGCTTTCTTTCCAGAGGAAAATGTATTGATGTTATATACTTCAAGGTAGTTTATCATTATATAGAAAAGTAGACATATCAAAAGGATGGCAGAATCAGTTCGGCTGATCTGGCCATCAAAAGATAGTATTAAAAAGATAAAAGTGTATGCTACCATTAGTATGGCTTTAATATTAAAAGTTCTGGAGTTTATCTTTGAGGGTGATATTAAATTACATAAGCCAAGGATTAATCCAATATTGCAGATTGTGGAACCAACAGCATTACCGATAGCCATTTCAGTATGGCCTTGCAGAGCGGAAGTGGAAGACACTACTAATTCAGGTAAAGTGGTACCCAAGCTGACAATAGTTGCTCCAATCAGTACTTCTGGAATTCCTGTGACTTTTGCAATCCATGAGGCGGAATCAATAAACCAATCGCCTCCTTTTACAATGAAAATAAGTCCGACAGCAAATAGGATATAGGGGAGTATAGTCATTTTTATCAATCCTTTATTCAGAATTAAGACTTCTGTTTATTCGATAACTAACAGTGCTACCTGTGCCCGGGGGGTATATTTTTTAGGTGTAGGTGGTGCCTGTTTATCTACATTATCTTATGTCTGAATTTTATTAAATAGAAGATAATTATAATACTTTTTAAAGGATATAATATAATAGAAGCGTACCATTAAGTCATTCTTTTACACATGAAGTATTAAGGTATAGGTACAATATAATTATGATTTTAGACTCCAAGCTATGATATCAAGAAGCAGGTGAAGATATGAGCATAATAGAGAAAACCTACGGCAATTTATTTAAGTTTACTTTGATGATCATCAATCCTTTCAAAAAGAAGGTCATCCGAACACAATGCAAGGTACATATGTTTATTAATTTTCAGGCGTTAGACATTATAAAAAATGATAGATTTGAAGATGCATATTCATTGTTTTCCGACTATATATATGATTTAAACAGGGGAGCAGTATGGGCAGATCAAGATTTTAAAAGCATAGGTCATTTCTATAGTCCATTAAAGGATCGGGGATTATATGGACATCGCAATGCCTTGTCACTTGCAGAAAAGTATTATGAAACATCAAAAGATTACTGGTATAAAGATGATATTGCCATGTCCATGTTTTATTTAGGTGCAACAGTACACTTGATTCAGGATATGACCATCCCTCAACATGCGAATATACGCTTGATGGATAGCCATCATCAATACGAAGTTTTTGTCCAGAAAACATATCAAGAGATAGAATTATTTAAAGCTGTAGAAGGTGGGGTATACCTTAAAACAGTAGAAGAGTTTATAAGATATAATGCGAAGATTGCACTAAAGGTATATAAAAAATTTCACTGCGTCCCTCAAAAAGACGAGAGGTTTTTTCGTATAACAAAATATGCATTACCCCTAGCAGAAAAGACAACAGCAGGGTGTTTTTTGATGTTTTATAAAGACGCTGGCAAGAAACATTTGGCGCACGATTAATGCCTCATATATTTTTCTGTTCCTCTGAGTGGAGTCAGCAAACAAAGAATCTTATGTTTTTATAAGTTTTGATTGTTACAGGATAGTTTAAATATGGTATAGTAATTATAGAAATACATAATGGTTCTCAGAGCTTCGGGTCTTAAGCTCCAAGCTCCGAGAACCGAGTTCCGATCTAATTAACAATGGAAGGATGTGTAAGATAGTGGATATAGACAGAGTGATATTGATTGTTTTAGATAGCGTAGGAATCGGAGAACTTCCTGACGCACAAGAATATGGTGATAAAGGGAGTAATACATTAGGAAATATTTTCAAAGCTTATGGCGATATTAACATACCTAATTTATGTGAGCTGGGGATGGGAAAAATAGAAGGAATCGATTATCTTCCTGTTCCCCCGAGCGTACGTGGAAGCTATGGAAGGATGGCAGAGACATCCCGCGGCAAGGATACTACAACCGGACATTGGGAAATGTCCGGAATTGCGTTAGCGCAGGAGTTTCCTACCTATCCGAAGGGATTTCCAAAGGAAGTGATAGATCAATTTAAGAGCCGGATAGGAACAGACATATTAGCCAACTACCCTGCATCAGGTACGGAAATAATACAGGCTTTAGGCGAAAAACATATGCAAACGGGGTATCCTATTGTGTATACTTCGGCAGATAGTGTTTTTCAAATTGCAGCCCATGAAGATATTATTCCGATTGATAAGCTTTATAAGATGTGCGAAGCCGCAAGAAGCATTCTTCAAGGTCCTCATGCGGTAGGAAGGGTGATTGCAAGACCTTTTGCAGGCAAACCGGGTAGCTTTGTAAGAACAAAGAATAGGAAAGATTTTTCATTGGAACCTACAGGAGCTACTATATTGGATAAGCTCAAAGAAAAAGGGTATGATGTGATGGCAGTAGGAAAAATAGAAGATATATTTGCCGGCAAAGGGATTACCTATGCAATACATACCTCAGATAATATGGATGGCATGGACAAGTTGATGCAATTGGTAAAGGAAAATAATAAAGGACTTATATTTACCAATCTTGTGGATTTTGATATGCTATATGGACATCGAAATGATCCGCAAGGGTACAGAGAGGCGTTAGAAGCGGTAGACCGACGTTTGCCCGAGCTTATTGCAGAGATGAGAGATACTGATCTTCTTGTGATTACGGCTGATCATGGCTGTGATCCTACCACAAAAAGCACCGATCATTCCAGGGAATATGTACCGGTATTGCTTTATGGAAAAGTGATTAAGAGAGATGTAAATATTGGTACAAGAAAAACTTTTTCTGATTTGGCAGCAACTATCGCTGAAGTATTTGATATTGAGGATAACTTTGATGCATCCAGCTTTTTTTCACAAATAATATAACATAACGCAGTGCCAGGGGGAAAACATGATAAAGATAAAGGAAGCGATCATTGTAGAGGGTACCTATGATAAAATTAAGTTAGGACAGATGGTGGAGGCTACTATTATAATAACAGGTGGTTTTGGCATATTTAAGAATCATGACAAGATAGAACTTATACGGAAACTGGCAGAAAAAACAGGGATTGTAGTCCTCACTGACTCAGACCGAGCAGGTTTTCTTATAAGAAACTATATAAAACAATGTATTCCGGCACAATACATAAAGCATGCATATATTCCTGAGGTTAAAGGAGTAGAAAAGAGAAAGACTATTTCCGGAAAAGAGGGTCTGTTAGGCGTAGAGGGTGTTAATAATTCGCTTATCCGAGAGGCTTTAAAAAAGGCTGGATGTATTTTTCAGAATGAGGGTAATATAGATGAACAGGAACAAAAGATTACGCGAATAGATTTATATGAAGATGGATTTATCGGAAGTCAAAATAGCAGTGAATTAAGACAAAGACTAACTCGATATCTGAATCTGCCGTCACGAATCTCAACCAATGGGCTTATGGAAGTTTTAAATACACTATATAATTACAAGAAGTATAAAGAGATTATAAATAGCGGGGAATGGGAAAAAGATTAAGAATAAGGAACAATCATCCTTATTCTTAATCTTTTTCTTATTATTATTCTTATGCATAAAAGGCATGATCACCGATTTTACCTACATATGTCTTATTGTTTACTATCCATGTTCCTTTTGATTTATCAGGATTAAAGAAATAGGTAGCACTTCCTACCGGTTTTTCTCCGCTAAGTGCAGCCTTGGCAGCATTAATACTTTCTTGACCTGGAATATTATATATTGCACCATTTGCTACAGGGCTGAACATCGGAATACCTTTATAGTATTCGAAAATTACTCCTTTGACCGTATTAGGGAAAAGGTTGGAATTGGCTCTGTTGAGTACCACATTTCCTACGGCTACCTTACCGGTGTAAGATTCGCCCTTTGCTTCGGCTTCAATAACTCTTGACAGCCAATAGAGATCTTCCTCTGTATAACCGGCAGTTGTAGAAGCGACAGAAGCTGTGCTGCTACTGTAAAGCTTACTGAGAGTATTTTTTCCTGCAATACCATCGACTGCTAGTCCATTATTACGTTGAAATGCAATTACTGCATTCTTAGTAATGGAGCCGTAATATCCTGTTACAGCATGCTGAAAATAACCTTTGTTTTTTAACGCCTGCTGCAGCTTAGTTATTTCATTTCCGGAACTCCCTACCTTTAACAAGGTTGAGCTGTTCGTGCTTGTGCCGGAATATAGTTCATCAAATGTCTGAGAGCCTGCAATGCCATCAACGGCTAGTCCATTATCACGCTGAAAGGCAAGTACAGCATTTTTAGTAATAGAACCATAGTATCCTGTTACCGAATTCTTGAAATATCCTTCATCTTTCAAGGTCTGCTGAAGCTTGGAAACTTCACTGCCGCTTGATCCGACCTTCAACAGTCCGGCAGCAAGAGCATTCGTGGACAGTAACAGACTGGTGGCTGTTATAAAAGTACATACTGCTAATTTAATTGAGAGTTTCATAAAAAACACTCCTTCCTTTTTTATACGCTTTCGGAGTTAGCTGACGGGTTCGGTAAAGAAGGTATACCTACTACATAATTGAAGATTCACCCCTACTGCTTGGTTCCTCCGTACTCCTTAATTAATGGAGATTCAGCATAGTGTACTAGTAATGAGGGTATTATAAAGCATACGTATACATAAGTCAAAAGAGAGGTTAACATAATTTTTGGCATGAGACGGGGAATATTCAATATATATATTGAATACTATCGATGCTATAGAATTCATAGCGTATAATAGTGGATACCATAAAATTCCGTAATACTTTTTTAATAATTTCGTAACAAGTGAATGATAGAAAAGAGTTTAGAGATAAAACATGATGACTGTCCAAAAGAGTTGAAAAGGTCAAATAACATGAAAAATAGCCCAGTATGTCATTCTGAGCGGAGTGAAGAATCTAAGTATTTGAACAACTTTGAAGATTCTTCAATTGCTTTGTCTTATTCAGAATGACATAAATCTGGACTTTTTCAGTAATTTCAGACTGCCTTCAGTCTCAAAGCTATTTAGTTTTTAACTGCCCGATGTTCTACAAGGTCTATTGTGCCTAACACAACATGTGCTAGACCAAAGCCGGTTACGCCCCATCCTATTAATGGATTTACAGTGCGTAATGCGAGTCCGCCAACAGTCACAGCACTTCCTAATACAGTGGGAATTAATCCTTCTCGTACTTTCATAATAAAACCTCCTTAATGAGATTTCAATTATAGCATTTCACAATAAAATCCGCTTTATGCAAACCAAAAATTACCGTACCAGTTTTTAAATTATTGCAACATCATATTTAACCAAAATTCAACCTAAAAAAATGATACTAAAAAGAATAGTGGATAAACTATCATTATTGAAATTTATAAACGTATGGAGGAAATCATGGATAAAAAAATAAAAAGGGTTGGGATTTTAACTGGTGGTGGTGACTGCCCAGGGTTAAATGCTGTTATAAGAGCCGCAACAAGAACGGCAATATTGAAATATGGTTTGGAAGTCATAGGATTTAAAAACGGATATCGTGGTTTGTACTTGGGACAGACGATAAAACTGGATATGGATACAATATCGGGAATCCTTCCTAAAGGAGGAACAATTCTTTACAGCTCAAATAAAGATAATTTATTTAAGTATCCTTTTATTGAAGAGGATAAAACCGTTTATCATGATGTATCGGATGTGGGAGTAAAGCATATACATGATATGGGAATTGACGCGATGATTATTATCGGCGGAGATGGCACATTAACAAGCGGGCGTGATTTTGCCCGAAAAGGTGTAAATATTATTGGCGTTCCTAAAACCATTGATAATGATCTGGCATCTACTGATGTCACCTTTGGTTTTGATACAGCAGTTGCAGTCGCTACTGAGGCGTTAGATAGGCTACATACTACCGCCGAATCACATCATAGAATCATGGTGTTAGAGGTAATGGGAAGATATGCAGGGTGGATAGCCTTAGAAGCAGGAATAGCTGGCGGTGCAGATGCAATTCTGATTCCTGAGATACCATATGATATTAAAAAAGTAGCAGGAAAAATAAATGATAGAAGACACCATGACAAAGATTTTAGTATTGTAGTAGTTGCAGAAGGCGCAAAATCAAAAGCGGGTGAGATGGTAGTAAGCAAAGTTGTAGAAGATAGTCCCGATCCGGTTCGGTTGGGGGGGATAGGTGTCAAAGTCGCTAATGACTTGGAAAAGATAGTGGGGTTGGAAGCGAGAGCTACCATTTTAGGGCATCTTCAAAGAGGAGGTACACCCACGGCTTATGATAGAATTCTTTCTACCCGATATGGAATGAAAGCGGTAGAATTGATTATGGACGGAAGATTTGGTAATATGGTTACATTAAGAGGAAATGATATGGCATATGATTCTTTAGAAAATATAATAGGTAAGTTGAAAAACGTGGACCCTAAAGGAGAGTTAGTAATAACAGCAAAAAATATAGGGATATCATTTGGAGATTGATAAGTATAACTGAGAATTTAAAATTATCAATTATGTTCAGGTAAGTATCATAGTGTATTTCATACATTATGATACTTGCTTTACGGGAGACTCATAAGTTAATTCAAAAAGTGGGGTGGCATTGTGATGGATGAGCGCAAGAAAAGATATACTGTCTATTCGGAATATCTTAAGAAGAAGTATGGAGAAAAAGTGTATAAACTGCCGGTGAATCTTCCGGTTACGTGCCCCAACAGGGATGGTACGGCAGGCTGCGGCGGATGCATTTTTTGTGGGGAGGAAGGAGCAGGTTTTGAGAATCTTTCTAATCAATTGACTGTGAGGCAACAAATAGAAACCAATATGAAATATATAGAGGAGAAGTATCATGCACATAAGTTCATAGCTTACTTTCAAAATTTTTCTAACACTTATTTGCCTCTTGAAAAATTTAAAGCATATATATTGGAAGCATGTCATCCTGGAATTGTGGAGATAGCGATTTCTACACGGCCTGACTGCATTCATGAAAGCTATGTTGAGTTTTTAAATGATGTAAGACAGAAATTTAATATTGAAATTAGTATAGAACTAGGACTCCAAACGGTTAATTATCATACGCTAAAAAAAATCAACCGCGGGCACTCCTTGGCAGAATTGGTTGATGCCACTGTGAGAATCAACCGATATCCATTTGATACGTGTGTGCACCTTATATTGAATCTTCCTTGGGATACGATGGATGATGTTATAGAAAATGCAAAAATGGTATCTGCATTAGCAATAAAACAAGTCAAACTACATTCTCTTTATATCGTAAAGAATACAGTAATGGGTGACATGTATCAGAAAGGAGAACTGGATATTATCTCTGTAGAGGAATATGTAGATAGGGTCGTTACTTTCTTAGAATATCTTGATCCTGAAATTGTAATTCAACGTTTAATTGGAAGAGCTCCTGAAGAGAACACTTTATTTGTAAATTGGAATATGAGTTGGTGGAAGATCCGGGATATGATAGAAGAAGAAATGGAGCGGAGGGATAGCTGGCAGGGAAAGCAGTTTGATTATCTAAATGGGAAAGCATTAAAAAAGTGGGGAGTGCGGAGTGCAGAGTAAGAAGGAACCCATAATAAGAGGGAGTGCGTTTACTAATCACTCCCCACTCCTACTAATCACTGCCCACTAAAATTCTATTTTCTCACTTATAAACTTGTCTAACTCATCAATTTTAACCCTAACCTGATCCATAGTGTCCCTGTTTCTTACAGTCACACTCTTGTCTTCAAGGGAATCAAAGTCAAAAGTGATACAGAAAGGCGTACCGATTTCATCCTGCCGTCTATACCTCTTGCCGATGCTGCCTGCTTCATCATATTCGCACATGTACTTCTTGGACAACAGCTCGTAAACCTTGAATGCTTCATCTCCCAGTTTCTTGGAGAGGGGAAGAACAGCTGCCTTAAAAGGTGCTAATGCAGGGTGAAGATGCATTACTATACGAGAGTCGCCGCCTTCCAGTTCTTGTTCATCATAAGCATCTACCAGGAATGCAAGGGCTACGCGGTCTGCACCAAGAGAAGGCTCAATACAATATGGCACATATCTCTCATTAGTAGTCGGGTCTAGATAATCCAGAGTCTCTCCGGAATGCTCACTATGCTGCTTTAAGTCAAAGTCCGTCCTGTCTGCAATGCCCCATAATTCACCCCAGCCGAATGGGAACATGAATTCAATGTCGGTAGTAGCGTTACTGTAGTGAGACAGTTCCTCAGCATTGTGGTCTCTCAATCGCATATTCTCTTCGTTGATACCAAGGTTTAACAGCCAATTTTTACAATATTCTTTCCAGAAATTAAACCATTCTAAGTCTTCTCCGGGCTTACAGAAGAATTCAAGTTCCATCTGTTCAAATTCCCTGGTTCTAAAAGTAAAGTTTCCGGGAGTAATTTCATTTCTAAAGGATTTTCCAACCTGGCCCACACCGAAAGGAATCTTTTTGCGTGAAGTTCTTTGAATATTTTTAAAGTTTACAAAGATACCTTGAGCGGTTTCGGGACGAAGGAAAATTTCAGCTTTTGAATCTTCAGTGACCCCCTGAAACGTCTTAAACATCAGATTAAATTTTCTGATATCGGTAAAGTTTTTTGCACCGCATTTTGGACATGCGATAGCATTTTCTTTAATGTACTCAAGCATTTTGTCATTGTTCCAGCCGTCAACAGCAACAGTCTCGCCTTTATCTTTTGCTGTATCTTCGATAAGCTTATCAGCTCGGTAACGTGCCTTGCATTCCTTACAGTCCATTAATGGATCGCTGAAGCCGCCTACATGGCCGGAAGCTACCCATGCTTGAGGATTCATTAAGATTGCAGAGTCCAAACCTACATTGTATGGAGATTCCTGGACGAATTTTTTCCACCAAGCTTTTTTTACATTGTTTTTGAATTCTACACCTAAAGGACCATAATCCCAAGTGTTCGCCAAGCCTCCGTATATTTCTGAACCGGAATATACAAAACCTCTGCCCTTACATAGGGCAACAATTTTTTCCATGGATTTGTTTGTGTTCTTCATAGATAAATACCTCCTAAATAATAAAACCTTTCATCTCTTGATTAAATAAAATAATCAAGGGACGAAAGGTTATCTTCCGCGGTTCCACCCTTATTGGCAAACTGCCCTCTTAAGCTTCCATGTACTCCCGGACTCCATTCACATAAACATACTCTCGGGCTCTCACCATTCCCGAATCGCTGACAGCATTCATTTATGCTACTCTTTCCAATCATTGTACGTATTGGTTCACGAATCACTGTTAACAGTGATTTGTAAACTATTATTTATATAATATCAAACCTTGCTATTTTGTCAAGGAGCAAATGATTTTTCCAAAAGTTAACGTGCAGTTCTCATCCCACCTGCTATCTTATTTTTTTGATATCGCAGATATGAATGATAGGAGAACTCAATTTTGTACATCTTACCAACTTTTCTGTAGATAAATGCAATATTATTTTTAAATTAATAGAATACTACGAATATTAATATTGAACTTATATATAATGGATGATATAATTTACATATAATGTAAAAACAGTAAAATGGAGTGAGGGGAATGAAAAAGACAGTTTCAGCTATTATTTTAATTTTACTTATTACAAGTATGGCTTCAGCTCATACGGTAAAAGTGACAGTTGCTGATGAAGAAAGAATTGTGTTTACCAGCGCAAGGGGTGTGGATGAGAATATTTATTTGATGGACAAAGATGGTTCTAACATCATCCAGTTGACTGAAATAGGTGGAAAGTATCCTGTGATTTCCTATGATGGTAAGCTTTTGATTTACAGCTTGGGAGATTATAGAAAGCATAAAAATGTACTTGTGAATTATGAGAACGAATATGTAACAGCGATACTGGATTCTAATGCCTATATATGCAGCATCTCACCGGACAATAGTAAGATGATTTATACAAGATATGCAGACGCAGAGAAATATTATCTCAAGGAGCTTTATATATCCGATATAGATGGTTCTAATGAGATGAAGCTGGTATCCGGCGGCGATATTTGGGAAGCATGTTTTTCACCTGTTAAGAACAAAGTGGCGTATGTAAAAGATGGCTTTATTTTTGCAGTTGACTTGGATACGGGGGATCAGATCCAGCTTACATTTGATACACCCAGTGATGGCATCAGTTGGTCCTATGATGGCAGCAGAATTTTTTATTGCGGCCCGGAATATGAAATTATGTCTGTGTCGGTTGATGGTAAAAATAAAAAAAAGGTATTTAAGGATGAAAATATATTGTCAACCAAACCCAAGAATTCTTTAGACGGACAGAAGATTATTTTTTATAATGAAAGTGACAGTCAAATTTATAAAATTAACGTGGATGGAACAGGTCTGACTAAGTTAACGGATAATTTTGTCTGTGATAGCCCGATATGGATAAAGACAGCGGCTGGGATAGAATACAGGGTGAAGGATGATATAATGATACCACCTCCCATAGTATGTCCGTGATCAGCATAATGTACTTGAGGCAGATAATACAGCAAAAAATATAAATTTTCATACAATAAATAAGATCATACGTATAATAAATTAAGTATTTATCTGGAAGATAATTATTCATTGCTAGTTAAAAGAAAGGGTGGATTAAAGATGGCAGATATCATTGATTACAAGATTCATGGGGATGATATGCAGTTGGTGGAGATTGAGTTGGACCCCGGTGAAGGTGTTAGAGCAGAGGCTGGGGCTATGATGTTCATGGAAAATGGTATTGAGATGCAAACTTCTACTGACGGTGGGCTTTTTAAAGGGTTTAAAAGGATGGTTACCGGTGAGAGTTTTTTCATTACTACTTTTTATAATGGCGGAAATGGTAGACGGCACGTAGCATTTGCGGCTCCTTATCCTGGGAAGGTTATTTCTCTCGATTTGAATATGATAGGAGGAAGATTCCTGTGTCAGAAGGATGCATTCCTTTGTGCAGCAAGAGGTGTTGAAGTAGAGGTTGCTTTTACAAAAAGAATGGGTGCAGGCTTTTTTGGCGGTGAAGGTTTTATTCTTCAGAGGCTTGAAGGTAATGGAATGGCATTTATACATGCGGGAGGAACCATCATCAAAAAAGAATTAGCTCCCAGTGAAACCTTACGTGTAGATACAGGATGTTTAGTAGCTTTTTCACCCTCAGTTGATTATGATATTCAATTTGTCGGTGGATTTAAGAATGCTTTATTTGGCGGGGAAGGGCTTTTTCTTGCTAAGCTGACAGGACCGGGTACAGTATACCTGCAGAGTCTTCCATTCTCGCGTCTTGCGGACCGTCTCACAGCTGCAGCACGTTTTCAGAACAGGGGTGAAGTAAGAGGCGTTGGAGGAATAGGTGGGGATATACTGGGTGGATTGTTCGGTGGAGACCGATAAAAGCAAAAATTGATGCAGGGCTTTATTAGTAGAAGCCTAATAAATGTAGAATAATATCGAGAGTAAGTGAAAGTTTTATGATATAAAAGAAGTTCACGATTCGCAGCCCAGAATCGTGAACTAGCAAATGGGGACGGTTCTTGCTTGCCTTTTGGTGAGTCGGAAAGAGCTGCCCTTTTGATTCTTAGTTTGTTGTTCCAACAGCCGGAGGAGTGAAAACTCTCTGTGCCAGTTCATCATCCAGCATATAAAGTGCTGCTGGATTATCTTTAACTCTCTGAAGTTTTTTGATGTTCGCATTGAACATAGATTCTTCTTCTACCTGTTCATCAATAAACCATTTAAGCAAGCTGATAGTCGCATGTTCTTTCTCTTCAGTAGCAATATCCATTAAAGTATAAATTCTTTTTGTTACAAACTTTTCATGCTCTAAACTTTTTTGGAAAGCTTCCAGTACAGAGGTATAGTTATTATTGGGTTCATCCAGGCCATATAGAAATACTCTGGCGTCCATATCATCTAAGAAGTTATAGAATTTCATTGCATGAAATCTTTCTTCATCTGCCTGTACTTTATAAAAATTGGCGAAGCCAGGCAAGTCTTCAGCATCACAATATGCAGCCATTGCCATATATAAGTGCGCAGACTCGAACTCATATTTAATCTGTTTGTTAATTTCTTGCAGTAATCTTTCTGATAACATTTTATTAGCCTCCTCATAATGAATAGTTTTTCTTAATATATATTACCACCGATAGAGACAACTTAAACAAGGCAAATTGGGGAAGGCAAACGGGGACGGTTC
>JBFWMP010000008.1:34301-40545 GCA_050251575.1 Clostridia bacterium | reverse complement strand
GTGCAATTGATCTCGGTTGCTGGTTTTAGCGGAGATGAAGGACGACTTGGGCACTTGGGCATTATGGCTTCAAATTTGGAAGAGGTACTAGAGGCGGCTTACAGCAGAGGAGCTATACAACTGCCCCAGGGTAGAAACTGGTTTAGGCTGCCTGATGGACTTTGCATTGAAGTGATGCAGGCAAATGGTAATGCGGTGGATAAAATATTATCTATTGATCCCAGAGGTTAACATTTTTGTATATCTATTTTGAGTAAGACAAGGAGGTATTGTAGTGAAAAAGCATATAGACCTTCATGTTCATACGACAGCCTCCGATGGTTCCATGACACCTTCTGAAGTGGTAAGGCATGCAGTCCAAAAAAGATTGGCTGCAATTGCGATTACTGATCATGATACTGTAGAAGGTATCGAGGAAGCTTTAATACAAGGGCACCTATCAGATATAGAGGTAATCCCCGGTATCGAGATAAGTGTAGATTATAGGGATGAAATGCATATCCTGGGATATTATATTGATATTTATTCTCAAAAGTTTATCACTATATTAAATCAGTTAAATAATTTCAGGGAAGAGAGAAATCCAAAGATTATTAAAAAGCTGAATGATTTAGGAATGAGCATCTCTTTCGAGGAGGTTGAAGCAAAGGCAGGTAGAGTTGTTGGAAGGCCTCATATAGCTAGGGTAATGGTAGAAAAGGGTTATGTAGATAATGTTAATCAAGCTTTTTATGAATATCTGAATACAGGCAAACCTGCATATATTGAACGGAAGAAGTTATCACAGCAGGAAGGAATCCGATTGATTAAAAATGCGGGAGGAATAGCTATCCTTGCACATCCAATCTACTTGGAAAAGGGAGGCGCGAATTTAGATATGCTTCTTCCAAAGCTTATTGAATACGGGCTTGATGGGCTTGAAGTATATTATTCTGATTATACTTCTGAAGATACTCATAAATATTTGAAGCTGGCGGATAAGTATAATTTGGTGGCAACGGGAGGAAGCGATTTTCACGGCAGGAGTAAACCTAGGCTTAAGCTGGGAGAAGGATATGGCACATTGCAAGTTCCTTATGAATTACTGGAGAAGTTAAAGAATAAAAGAGAAGAAGTCAATTTAAACTGACTTCTTCTCTTTTATTTATTTTTTTTGTTTTGGGGATGTATTTGAAGTTTCAGAAATGACAGGCTCTGAGGGGCGATCCAGCATCCCGCAGTTGCCTTGGAACATAGCACCTTCATCAATGATTAGACTATAGGTTTTAATGTCTCCAATAAGCTTGGAGGTTACAGTTAGTCTCATCTGATTTTTTGCGGTAACATTTCCGTTTACACTTCCTGCAACAATGACATTGTTTGCATAGATATTTCCGGAGATAATAGCACTATCACCTATAATCACATCTCCTTCAGCGGTTATTTCACCAATTACTTTTCCGTCTACCTTGATGGTTTCTTTTAATTTGATATTGCCTTCAAATGTTGAATTCTCTCCAATAAAAGTATCTACCGGAATAGAGCCTGAGGTTTTCTTTGTGAACATATTATTTGCCTCCATATTTTATTATAATTTCAAAGATATTCTTGCATTAATATTCTCCATAGCACTTTGGAAATCCTTCTAATCTAGAAAAATTTCTATAAATCGACCTTTTTTTAGTATCGTATAATCCCTGTTGAACTAACAAATACTAATTTTAGTTTTTCAAGGAGAGTGATAGTATGATGAATCATGCAAGCGAAGCACAATTAATGGCTGTTGCGCAGTTGTGCGATCATTTTAATTCAGGTGGAGCAGTAAATAGCAAAGTATCTGCTGCAGCAGAGAATGTATCATGCGAAATGTGCAATAACTGGAATGGGGAAAGGTGTGTTATCAATGTTTTTGATAACGTGCTTACAAGTATGGACCAAACATAAGCAGTCATATTTTTAAAAGTAATTTAAGATATAGCAGACAAAAATGCCTGAATATTTATATTCAAGCATTTTTTTATTGACAAAATCATAGTAAAATAATATAATCAATAATAATTACTTCATTAATTTATCGCTTTAATATAATAAAGTGAAGGAGCGGGTATAATGTTAAAATGGAAGCTTCATACTCCTGAAGGAGTTCAGGATATTTTAAAGGAAGAATGTATAATAAAAAGAGAAATTGAAGCAAGAATTACTGATATATTTCAAAGTTATGGTTACTATGAAGTGCAGACTCCTACTTTTGAGTTTTATGATGTTTTTGCAGGAGAGTCGGGATTCATTGACCAGGAAACAATGTTCAAGTTTTTTGATCATCAAGGAAGGATTATGGTTTTACGCCCCGACATTACTACTCCTATTGCAAGAATTATTGCGACAAAATATAAAGAGATTACACCTCCTATCAGACTTTGTTATCGAGGGAATGCTTTCAGATATGATGAACCATATCAGGGTGCAAAACAAAGAGAATTCACCCAGGCAGGGATAGAGTTAATTGGAACAAATACTCCAGAGGCAGATGCTGAGATTATTGCTATTACGATTAATGCACTTCTAGCTTCCGGGCTTCAAGAATTCCAGATAGATATAGGTCAGGTTGAGTTTTTTAAGGGGCTAATGGACCAAGCAGAATTAACAGATACAGAGGTTGAAAAACTTCGAATGCTGATTGATAATAAGGATGAATTGGGTATAGAAGAACTGATTTCAGGATATGAGATTGATGTTGAATTAAAAGATACTATCTTAAGCCTTCCATCACTGTTCGGGGGTGTAGAGGTTATTGAAAAAGTCAAGGTAAGAGCAACCAATTCTAAGTCACTAAAGGCATTAACCAACCTTCAGGAAGTGTATAATGTCTTGTTGGACTACGGCTTGGAAAAGTATGTTTCTATTGATCTTGGTATGGTGCAAAGCCTTAATTATTATACAGGAACGATATTTAAAGGTTTTACTCATGGATTAGGCTTTCCTGTCTGCAGCGGAGGAAGATATGACGGATTAATTAATGAGTTTGGTAAAAACCTTCCGGCTATGGGGGTGGCGATAGGAATTGATAGGCTTATGTCAGCACTTGAACGTAACAAGATAGAATTTAGGTTATGGCAAGTAGATAGTTTGGTCTATTATACCGATGCCGGCAGGAAAAGAGCATTTCTGTTAGCAGATGAGTTAAGAAATCAGGGGTTGATTATTGAGAGCTACCTTGGCAACAGCTCATACCATGATGCTGTTGAATATGCGAAAAATAAAAAGATTGACGGAATTATCATAGTACATGATGATGAAAATATAGAACTTCATAATCTAAAAACTTTCGAGAAAGTAAAAACTACGGTTAGTAAGCTTTTAAGAAATGAAGATGTTGAATAAAGGGGTTGAGTAACAAATATGAAGTATATTACTGTTGCGCTTGCGAAAGGAAGGCTTGCAGAGCTTTCCATGGAAATATTTGAATCGATTGGTTTGCATTGTGCTGAAATGAAAGAAAAGTCCAGGAAGTTGATATTTACTGATGAACAAAACAAGATTAAGTTCATTCTTGTGAAAGCTTCAGATGTTCCTACCTATGTAGAATATGGTGCGGCAGATATCGGTATTGTCGGAAAGGATACTCTTTTAGAAGAAGGCCGTAATTTATATGAGATGGTCAATTTAAAATTTGGTGCTTGCAGAATGGTAGTGGCAGGTCCAAACGAGTTAAAGGATAAACTTGATAATTTAAATAATACGCGTGTTGCAACAAAGTATCCGCGTATAGCGCGTGACTATTTTCAAATTAAGAAAGGACAAACGATTGAAATCATAAAATTAAATGGCTCGGTAGAGCTTGCACCTCTTGTCGGATTATCGGAAGTGATTGTTGATATCGTAGAAAGTGGCAAAACACTTTATGAAAATGGTTTAACAATAATAGAGGAGATTTGTGACCTCAGTGCCCGGCTGATTGTCAATCGCGTAAGTATAAAAATGGAGAAAGAAAGGATTATGGATATAGTCCAAAAAGTGAAGGAGAGGATTGAGGAGGCACAAACATGATTGCTATTATCGACTATGGAGTTGGAAATTTGAGAAGTGTAGAAAAAGCACTACATTTTCTAGGGTATGAAGCAGCGATTTCAAGTGATAAAGATTTTATTAAGAGTGCAGATGCAGTCTTGCTGCCGGGAGTAGGAGCTTTTGCTGATGCGATGAACAACTTAAAGGATACCGGTATGGATAAATTAGTATACGATGTAGCTGATAGCGGAAAGCCATTTTTAGGTATTTGCTTAGGGATGCAGATGTTATTCGACTATAGTGAAGAAGGCGGATATTCAAAGGGTCTGGGGCTCATTCCAGGAAGTGTAAGACTCTTATCTGATGAGCTGGGACTAAAGGTTCCTCATATGGGTTGGAATCAGCTGGATGTCATAAGAGATGCCGGAGTGCTGCAAGGACTGCCGGAAGAAGCATATGTTTATTTTGTCCATTCGTATTTCGTAAAGGCGGAAAAAAGCAGTGATGTTATTGCCACAACACACTATGGCGTTTCTTTTGATGTGGCAGTAAATCGAGGTAATATCTATGGTACACAATTCCATCCTGAAAAAAGTGGAGATGTAGGGATGAAGATATTGGATAATTTTGCGAAGATAGTAGAAGGTAATGGTATCTAGCAATAAAGAATTTATAGCAGTAATTATAAGTGAAGAGTAAATAGAAACTATATTCTATATAAGAATTTAAGTGCATTTATTTTAACATAGTATAAATGGAGGGATAAAGGTGGTTATATATCCGGCGATTGATATAAGACAAGGGAAATGTGTACGGCTGGTTCAGGGAAGTTTTTCAGATGTAACCGTATATTCGGATGATCCGATGCAGATGGCTAAAAAGTGGGAGCAGCAAGGAGCGGAGTATATACATTTGGTTGATTTAGATGGTGCTCTCTCAGGACAGTCAATTAATAATGAAGTGATTAGGAAGATAGCAAAGGCAGTAAATATTCCTGTACAGCTGGGAGGGGGTATAAGAAGCATAGAAACGATACAATCTTTGTTAGAGAACGGCGTGACAAGAGTCATACTCGGTACTGCAGCAGTGAAAAATCCTTTATTGGTTAAAGAAGCAGTAGAAAGATATGGAGATCAAATTGCAATAGGAATTGATGCCAAGGATGGCAAGGCTGCAGTAGATGGATGGGAAGAAGTAAGTGATATTACTGCGTTAGGATTGGCACTTAAAATGCAGGATATAGGGGTGAAAACCATTATATATACCGATATTGCTAAAGACGGGATGCTTCAGGGACCTAATGTTGATGCTATGAGAGAAATGGCTGGGAGTCTAAGGATAGATGTCATTGCTTCGGGCGGTGTAAGCGTATTGGAAGATGTTAAAAGATTAGTACATACAGGGGTTCAGGGGGCAATTATTGGCAAGGCTTTATATGTAGAAAACATTAGTCTTCCAGAAGCTTTATGTGCAGCAAAGGAGGGATAGTATGCTGGCGAAACGAATCATACCTTGTTTGGATGTTCATGCAGGCAGGGTTGTAAAAGGAGTGAACTTTGTCAATTTACGTGATGCTGGTGATCCTGTCGAAGTCGCTTCGGTATATGATAAGGCTGGCGCAGATGAACTGGTCTTTTTGGATATTACTGCATCTTCAGATGCAAGGAGTATTATGTTGGATATGGTCAGGAGAACTGCAGAGCAAGTATTTATACCATTTACTGTGGGTGGAGGAATCAGAAAGGTAGAAGACTTCAGAGATATTCTTCGAGAGGGTGCAGATAAGATATCTGTTAATTCCGCTGCATTAAAAAGACCGGAACTTATATCCGAGGCTGCATGGAAATTTGGAAGTCAATGCGTTGTTGTGGCAATTGATGCAAAAAGACGTGAAGATGGGCGAGGATGGGAAGTCTATTTAAACGGTGGAAGGGTAAATACAAATAAAGATGCAGAGGAATGGGCGGTAGAGGCAGAAAAAAGAGGTGCAGGTGAAATATTACTTACCAGTATGGATTGTGATGGGACTAAGAATGGATACGACGTAGAATTAACGCGGGCAATATCTTCACAAGTAAAGATTCCTGTTATTGCTTCGGGGGGTGCAGGAACGATGGAGCATTTCTATGATGCCTTAGTTGATGGACAAGCCGATGCGGTCTTGGCAGCTTCACTTTTTCATTATAAAGAGATGGAAATTAAGGATTTGAAGAAGTATTTGAGAGACAGGGGAATTGCGGTGAGAGGTTAATTAGCT
>JBFWMP010000008.1:7781-34201 GCA_050251575.1 Clostridia bacterium | reverse complement strand
TTATAAATTAGCAAGATAAAAATGGAGGGACATATTATGAATATAGTTGAACAGCTTAAATTTGATGACAGAGGATTGATTCCGGCAATTATACAGGATGATAAAACCGGCAGCGTATTGATGATGGCATATATGAACAAGGAGTCCATAGAAAAGACGCTAGAAACAGGGAAAACGGTGTTTTGGAGCAGGAGCAGACAAAAACTTTGGATGAAAGGAGAAACATCAGGTCATTATCAATATGTAAAGAATATCTGCCTTGATTGTGATGAAGATTGTCTTCTGGTGAAAGTAGAGCAAGTGGGAGCTGCCTGCCATACCAATAAACCGTCATGCTTTTACAGAGAATATAAAGAAGAGCAATTAATAGATGTAGAAGACGAGAGTTTTAATAAGGCAAAAATCTTGCAGGATGTTTATAATGTGATTGTAGATAGAGTAAAGAATCCTAAGGAAGGTTCATATACCAATTATTTATTTGAAAAGGGCCTCGATAAGATGTTGAAGAAGGTGGGAGAAGAAGCGGCTGAAGTGATTATCGCGGCAAAAAACAAAGCAGCCGATGAGATACGTTATGAGGTGGCAGATTTATTATATCATTTGTTAGTGGTACTTGCTGAACGGGGACTTACCCTTGATGAAATATACCAAGAGTTGGAAGGAAGAAAATAACAAATAGGGGGGTGGAATATTCCATCCCCTATTGATATAAAGAGCTTTTAAAGTAGATTCGCTAAATTAATTTTTTCTTTATTTGGAATATGTTTAATCAATAGCTTTAGAGAAGCACTTTCAGCCATAAAATCTGCTGTTTCACGGTAGTGAACATATTGGGAAAGCTTTGCAAGCGTAAGTTTGATAACATCTATTTCATTATGATTCACCATCATAGCCATCCGTTTTTCTGTTTTTTCCCAAGTTTTGTGTATATCATCTAACTGTTTTTCGGCATCGCCCCAATCTTCAGATCTAACGGCTTCTTCCAGTTCACCTATATCAGCAAGCATTTGGTCGGATATGTCATTAAGTATATACATATACAAAATGACACCCAATACAATAAATATCAGCAGTAATATAGAAAGCTTGAAGGTTTTCATTCTTGATCCTCCTCGGATTTGTGTTTTGCTTGATAATATAAATTGCCTTGTGTATCCAAACTCGCAAAAAAAACATTCGATAAGTCTGTAATTTCAAATTTGGATAGTTCTTTAACAAGCCACTCTCTATCCAAATTCGTTTTTTTTAAGTTATTATAATTAACTTTACCATCAGAAATAAGGGTTAATGGCATCCCCTCGTATTTTGTAGGGATATTGATATCTTCTGCGGTCACCGGTTTTTTTTGAGACTTGGGAATTACACTTAGTTGACCGCTGGTTTCTAATATGGCAAATTCCACATCAGCAATATTAGGACAGTTGTTGACTCGAAGTTCTTCAAGTAAGTCGTTCATATTGAAGCGGAGCTTTTCCATCTCTTTTTCATGAATTTTGCCGTTTTCAATCAGCACACTTGGAGTACCGCTGATAATATCCCGCGCTTTTTGACTTTTTAATGTAATGTAAGATAGAAAAACCTCGGCTATAATCAAAGTAATAATAGGTATAATGCCATTAAGTAACGGAATACCTGTTTCCTGCATTGGGATAGCAGCTAATTCCGATATCATAATGGTGACTACTAGTTCGGAAGGCTGAAGTTCTCCTATTTGACGCTTCCCCATAATTCTTAAAGCCGCAATAACAAGGATATATAGGATGATTGTTCTGAAAAAGGCAATGAACATAAAAACACCCCCTTTTTATCATGTCTATAATTATTCTCTTTCTAAAACCTATAATTATACTTTTTAAAAATTTACATTCAAAGTAAAGGTTTTAAATTATACTAAGATGATATATAATTAATAAAATGATATTGTCGAGTATGCCTAAAAAGGAGTGCAAATACTTGGATGTTCAAAAATTAAAATATCTTATTAAGCAAGAAGAAGGACCTAAGTTGGATTTTAAGGCGGTTTTGCATTTATCAACGGAAAGTGAAAAGAAAGAACTTGCCAAAGATGTTATTGCAATAGCAAACTCCTCGGGAGGAAGAGGATATATCGTCTTCGGTATTAAGGATAAGACAAAAGAAGTGTTGGGGATTTGCCCTGAAGATTTTGTGGAAGAACAAATTCAACAAGTGATCTATAACCGATGTGATCCACCTGTAGCAATACGTGTGGATGTGTTGGAGTATCAGCAAAAGCAAATAGGAATACTAACGGTTTTCAAAAGCAATCAAAAACCGCATCAGATGCTTCAAAACGGTGCATTTTATGTCAGAAGAGGTTCGACAACCGATATAGGCCGCAGAGAAGAAATCGCAAGCATGCTTCAGGAGAATGGGTTGTTTAGTTATGAGAAGGTTTTGATGCCTAATGTTCCGTTGGAACAATTGGATGCAGAATTGATAAAAAGGTATATTGCTTATGACTTGCTGTTATTAGAAGGCTTGGGAATTATTAATGCAGATATTGATAGTGGAGAATATCATCCGACTATCGGAGGGTTATTACTTTTTGGCAAGGAGCCAAACTTGTTTTTGCCTCAGGCTTATATTAAGCTGTTATATAATGATCAAGCCAAATTATTTACGGGAAATGTAATCAATTTATTAGATGATATTGAAAAATTTTTCTATCACATATGCGGGGATGAAGATTATCCTTTGGAAGCAGTCAATGAAGCAATAGCAAATGCCGTGGTGCATAGGGACTATCTTGATATATCCGGAGGCATTATTATTAATATTTCTTCAAAGCATATAGAGATTATAAATCCTGGTGCAATGGTTTCTGGAAATAAAATCTATAAAGCTCATGATGAAAATAATCCTAAGCGGCGGAATCCTTGGCTCTATCAACGGCTATTAATATTTGACAAGAAAAAAAGATTTTTAAGATATGGGTTGGGGATTAACCGGATTAAAGCGTATTTTGAGGGGACAGGAAAAGTAAAGTTTGTTAATCTTGGTACTAAAAACCTGTTTAAAGTGGTATTGCCCGGCTTCACAATTAAACAGGATGTTTAAAAATATAAGAATAGTGGTAAGTTTGCTATAGCAATACAATAAAACTTAGGAGGTATCTAATATTATGCAAAATAAAGAGGTAAAGTGGCTTACAAGGACAGCGATGCTGCTCGCACTTGCCCTTGTATTTCAAAATCTTAGAATTATTATAGGAGTAGGGCTACATTCGCAATTTATTATAGGTTCATTAGTAAATGCAACTTTGATTATTGCAGCTGCAACAGTAAATCTATATGCAGGTTTGTTGATTGCCGTTGCTACTCCTGTCGTAGCATTTCTCCAAAATCAGCTGCCGCTGCCGGTATTGATTCCTATTGTGGTGCTGGGAAATGCAGCAATCATCATTACATATTACTTGTTGAGAAAAAGCAATCAATTTGCTGCTGTTGTTGCAGGTGCTTTAGCGAAGTATGCTTTCTTTGTGGTGGCTTTTCAAGCAAGTCTTAGATTGTTTAATATAAAGATTCCCGCAAAGATTGTTGCATCATTCAGTTGGCCGCAGTTAGTTACTGCCCTTATTGGAGGTATAGTTGCAGTTATTATATTAAAAACTTTGAAGAATGCTTTAAAAAACAACTCGATTGGGGAATAATACACTTGGGAGGTGTATGTATGAACCAAATGGCGAATTATCCTTATGCAGATCTTACCGGTGAACAGGAAAAGATATTAAAAAGAGCGGAAGATGAAGTCAATAAGGCAACGGATAAACCTGTCTTATTAATGGCTTTTGATTCCAAAAAGGACACTTGAAATAGACCAGGGCGAGCCCCTGGCTATTCTAAGTAGATATTTGCTTATTGACGCAAGATAAGAAATAATGTATAATAATTATTGCTTTACTATGGGCAATTAACTCAGCTGGTAGAGTGTCATCTTGACGTGGTGAAAGTCGGGGGTTCGAGTCCCTCATTGCCCACCAGAAATAAAAATAAAGCCAGGTCTATGGACCTGGCTTTATTTTTTAAACAAACTTTTAAGTACTCTCTGCCCGTGTCTGTATGCTTTTGAAATGAATTGATTGGAGTTATATAATATGCTGAAAGAGCAAGTTTTAAAACAATATTTTGGCTACATCACTTTTCGTGAAGGACAAGAAGAATTAATAGATCATGTTTTAAGAGGGAAAGATGTAGTAGGCATTATGCCGACAGGAGCAGGGAAATCATTATGTTTTCAAGTGCCGGCATTAATGTTTGAGGGGATCACTTTGGTTATATCACCCTTAATTTCCCTTATGAAAGACCAAGTGCAATCACTTGTTGCAAATGGTGTTCCAGCGGCTTTTATTAACTCAACACTTACTTATAATCAGACAATAAAAGCAATAGAAAATGCTAAAAATGGCAAGTATAAAATTATTTATGTAGCACCGGAAAGGCTTGATACATCTGAGTTTTTAGAGTTTTCGCAAAATGCGGATATATCAATGGTAACGGTGGATGAGGCGCATTGTGTATCCCAATGGGGACAAAATTTCAGACCAAGTTATCTGAAAATCAACGGATTCATAGAAAAGTTACCCCAAAGACCGGTAATATCAGCTTTTACAGCAACAGCAACAAGTGAAGTCAAAGAGGATATTATAAAAATTTTAAAATTAAATAATCCTTTTGTTATGGCGACAGGTTTTAATCGTGAGAACTTGTATTTCGAGGTGCAAAAACCAACTGATAAGTACAAAGCAATTATAAAATACTTGGAAAATAATTCAGACAAAAGTGGTATCATTTACTGTTGTACACGAAAGACAGTAGAAGAAGTTTGTGAAAATTTAATTAGTAATGATTACAATGCAACTCGTTACCATGCAGGGTTATCCGAGAGTGAGCGAGCAAAAAACCAAGATGATTTTTTGTATGATAGAAAAGTAATAATGGTTGCGACCAACGCCTTTGGAATGGGGATTGATAAAAGCAATGTGTCTTTTGTTATCCACTATAATATGCCTAAAAATATAGAAAACTATTATCAGGAAGCCGGCAGAGCAGGGCGAGATGGAACGTCTGCTGATTGTATTTTATTATATGGCGGACAAGACGTGATCACCAATCAATTTTTAATAGACAGCACTAATGATAATAATGATTTAGATGCAGAAGTTTTGGAACAAGTGAAAGAAAAAGACAGAGAACGACTAAAACAAATGACCTACTACTGTCATAGTTTTGACTGTTTAAGAGAATATATATTAAAATATTTTGGTGATAGAACAGCAAACTTTTGTGGTAATTGCAGTAACTGTAATACCAATTTTGAGGAAATAGATATTACGGAATATACACAGAAGATACTGTCTTGTATTGTAAGAATGGGCGAGCGATATGGCATCAAAATGGTCATTGATACTTTACGTGGCAGTAAGGCAGAAAAGATATTAAAACTTGGTTTAGATAAAATTAAAACCTATGGTATCATGGCAGAGGTGAAAGAAAAGCGAATTCGTGAGATCATTAATTATTTGGTACTAAATGAATATCTAATGCTGACCAATTCAGAATTTCCAGTAGCAAAATTAACCCTGAAATCAAGAAATGTGCTATTGAATGAAGAAAGACTAAACATGAAAATAGCAAAAGAGGAACAAAGAGAAATAAGACCTGTAAAGCAAAAAACAGGAGTAAATAATGGCTTGCTTAACAAACTAAAAGAGCTAAGGTTTAAATTGGCACAAGAGCAGAAATCCCCTGCATTCGTTATTTTTTCAGATGCAGCACTGGTAGATATGTGCAGCAAAATGCCTGCAAATGATGTGGAATTTTTAGAGGTATCGGGTGTGGGTAAAATGAAATTAGAACGATATGGAAAAGAATTTTTAGAGGTTATAAATAGCTTTAATAGTGACAAGATTCCACAAACAGTACCGTCAACCTATGGTTTAAATGAAATATGCAGGTTTATAAGAGAAAATATAGAACTGTCAGGTGAATTAATACCTATAAGTATGTTTACAGATAAGATAAACGCCTTGCTTTTGCAAAAGTGTGATAAGAAGATATCTGCACAAAAAGTAGCGGATTATTTAGTATTTGCAGGATATTTAGAAATAGAAACAATCGATGGTAAGAATGCAAAAATTGCAACAGCAAAAGGCGAAGAAATAGGCATAATGACACTACCAAAAGTAAGGCAAAATGGTGAAAGCTATAAACAAAATTTTTATGATGTACCTGCACAACAATTCTTAGTTGATAATATTGAATCAATAATAACTGCACTTTAATTTCATAATAAAATTTGAATAACTTCCGGATGTTGCAGTAAGAAGAGATGAACTTAATATAAAGACACTGAGCACAATCTTTGAATTTATACAAGATGCTGGTGCAAGTCTAAGTATTAACTTTTCTTGCTTTTGAGGGAGAATATCCCTCAAGTTGTTTGAATTTCCTGCTAAAATAATGTGAATCACTTATACCTACAAGGTCAGATATTTGACAAAGTCTGAGGGACGTTGTATTAATTAGTTCTTTAGCACGGGTAATCCTAATTCGGTCTACATAGTTCATTATGCTGAATCCAGTTATTTGCTTAAAAACTCTATTGATATAATCATAATTAAGATTGAGATATTTCTCAATATCTTTGCTTGTTATTTTATTCATGTAATTGCTGTGAATATAATCAATCAGCTTTCTTGTGTAAGAATTGTTTATCCTATAATTGAATGGATAATTTCCATAAATGATTTTTTCTGAGCAGCATCTGTGCAACTCAAACAAAATATTAATTAAACAGATATTTAACTTTCTTTCATATCCATATTTTTTGAATTTCAGTTCATCAAGCATAGTGTCTATAGTATCATGTACATATTGATTATTTAATCTTATCAGCTTTGAGAGGATTATTGAACTATCGAAAATTGAAACATAGTCGGATTTTGATATTCTTTCTGAGATATCGTGTGCAGTGTATTTCTTAAGATAATTACATGAAAAGTGCAATACCGAGATGCCTGTTTTTCGTTCAGCTTCAGATGGAATGTAAACTGTTTGACCGGGGAAAGAAAATAAGGCTTCATTCGGGCTAAGTGCATAGTGTTGAGAATCACATATTACATTAATACTATTATTTTTTGTAAATATAATATCAAAATCAGACAGTAATTTTAATCTAGGTTTCCATTCAGTATTATAGACTGTATGAAGGGATTTGAATTTCAGAGTATTATCCAGCTTAAGTTCATAATAGCTCATTGTAGACCTCCAGACTAAAAAATGTCGGAATCGTATACCTTTTGCTGTTATTGTACATTTAAATAACGAGAATATCAAGCTATTATTATAATTAATAAGGTATTCTGAATGCTAAGGTTTATGTTAGAGCAGCATGAGTGAGGCTGCTATTATACTCTAAGATTAGTAGTAAATTAAGACTATCAAAAACTAAAATTTAAGGAGGAATAAAGATGTATTTATTGACCCAAGAGCAACTGGAAAAACTTAAGGAGTTTGATACACCTACAATATCAAATGCAATTGAAAGGTTTAATATTCGCCCATTTACAGAGGGCTTTATGGGACCGGAGATAAAGTGTATATTGCCATGTAACAAACCAATAATAGGTTATGCCTGTACTGCTAAAGTATCTGCTATGAATCCTCCGACATCGGAACAAAAAGAGCTGTGGACGCCGTATTATCAAAAAATCAAAGAAACTCCCTATCCGACAATAGCTGTTGTCGAAGATATTGACCCGAAACCGGTAGGCTCGTTTTGGGGGGAAGTACAGGCATCAATACATACGTCCTTAGGTTGTATTGGGGTTGTTACTAACGGAGGTGTGCGTGATTTGGATGAAGCAGACAAAATAGGGTATAAATATTTTGCAAGCTGTGTACTGGTTTCCCATGCATATATCCATATTGAGGATTATGACTGCGCTGTAAATGTTGGGGGTGTCACAGTGAGGCCGGGAGATTTGCTGCATGCAGACAAGCATGGTGTAATCCTTATCCCCAGAGAAATAGCTCCTGAATTAGCTGATGCCTGTAAGAAGGCCCAATGGTCTGAAGAACCGGTTATCCAAGGGTGCAGGGAGAAATTTAAGACAGGTGCAAGTATTGAGGAAATAAAAGCATGGCGCGAGGAAATGGCTAGGAGAAGAGTAGCAAAATAAAAGCATATCATTTCTGTAGATTTTAATAAGGGGGAATTTGAAATGGGGAAAAAGGTTGCGGTTATCCACACAAGCTTTGTATCTGTAGAGGATTTGAAAAAGTTATTTAATGAGTTAGTCCCTGAAGTTAAGATGATAAATATTATTGATGACAGTCTGTTGGATGAGGTTATGAGCTCAGGTGGTCTTACGGAAGGGGTCACCAAGAGAATATGCAGCTATGCTGTTACTGCGGAAAGTATGGGTGTCGATGCGATATTGAACCAATGCTCATCTGTAGGAGAGGCGGTTGATACAGCGAGGAAGATGATTAAGATTCCATATGTAAAGATAGATGAGCCGATGGCTGAAGAGGCGGTTAGAATAGGCGGAAGGATATCGGTGATTGCAACGGTAGCAACTACTATGAATCCGAGTGTCAGATTGATTGAGCACATGGCAGAGAAAAAGAATAAAAAGGTGGAAATAAAAAAGCATCTTGTTGATGGAGCTTTGGATATACTCCTAAAGGAAGGCAACAGGAAGAAGCACAACGATATGGTGCTTGATACAATCAATAAGGCAGCAGAGGAGAGCGATGTAATTGTACTTGCCCAAGGAAGTATGATTATCCTTCTGCCTCATCTAACACATATAAAGGTACCGATATTAAGCAGTCTTCGTTCAGGAGTTTTACAATTGCGACAGGTTTTAAATTTGTAAATTTTGTAAAAATGGTCTAATAACCAAACTTGAGTTAAGTTTGGTTATTTTTTATTACTATAATTTTTATATATATTGCGCAAGCTATGATTAATAAGACTTATTAGGAGGGTAATGCATGGGCTTTTTTGATTTCTTATTTGGAAGTACAAAAAATGTAGCTAAGGTGATGGAACCTAGTGATGAAAATATTTTTCCTGTTGCTTCAACAGATATTAGTGCATTAAAAGAAGAATATTCCGTAGAGATAAATGATATGTATCCAATGGAGTCCTATCATTATTACGCTAGTAATGGCATTGAATTAATAAGAGATACCAAGTCAATACACATTATCTATGAGGGATTGCTGGCGAAAAGTGGAGCACAGGAAGTTCATGCGGCGGTTGGGTATGGCAATAATCTGAAGTGGGAGGATATAGATGATTATACCCTTCATAAGCTTGAATCCCAAACTTTTGAACTTATTCTTCCTGTGAAAAGAGCTGGGAATATTAATATTGCTTTTAAGGATAATGCCGGTAATTGGGATAATAACTCAGGTATGAACTATTGTTTTGACAATCAATTTCAAAAATTTCTTGACAGACATATCGAATAGTGGTACATTATTAGTGATTACAATAAAGAAGAAGTCATCCGCTTCTCACCTTGCGGTATAAACTTGTAAGGTTAATAGCTGTATATTTTGTTTTATTGCAGTTTTATTTGTGTATAGGTGGATGGATTTTATCTGTTCACTTTTTTGTTGTACTTATTTAAATATTTTAGGAGGTGCTCTACTATTAGCAAGGAATTAATGATTAATGAGGAAATCAGGGATAAGGAAATCAGGCTTATTGATAGTGATGGGGCTCAATTAGGTATTGCATCGGCAAAAGAAGCGCAAAAGCTCGCTAATTCAAAAAATATGGACTTAGTTAAGATTGCTCCGCAAGCTACGCCACCGGTATGTAAGATTATGGACTATGGTAAATATAAATTTGAATTGGCTAAAAAAGAAAAAGAAGCGAAGAAGAATCAGCATGTTGTAGATATTAAAGAAGTTAGAATCTCACCTTCAATTGACGATCATGATTTTAATACAAAGGTTAACCATGCAATTAAATTCTTGAATTCTGGTGATAAGGTGAAGGTTACAGTTCGTTTTAGAGGCAGAGAGGTCAATCATTCCTCATTAGGTGAATCTTTGCTGCAAAAATTTGCAGATTGTGTAAGTGAAATCGGCGTAGTTGAGAAGAGACCGAAGCTTGAAGGAAAGAATATGGCGATGTTTATAGCACCTAAGCAGTAATTACAGTATCCTTGTCTTGCTAACAATAATAAGATATATGTAAGTTATATAGTAAGACTTTGAATATAAAAAAGTTGTATTGAAATTTGAGAGGAGTGTACTAAATGCCCAAAGTTAAAACCCATAGTGGGGCTAAGAAGAGATTCAATCTTACCAAAACTGGTAAAGTAAAAAGGTCGAAAGCATATAAGAGTCATATTTTAACAAAGAAATCTACAAAGAGAAAAAGAAACTTAAGACAGACAGGGTATGCGAGTTCAGCTAACTCAGCAATAGTAAAAACATTAATACCCTATAAATAAGAAGGATTCGAAGGAGGATTCAGTTAATGGCTAGAGTAAAAGGCGGAATGCATACAAGAAAAAGACGTAAGAAGATATTAAAGCTTGCTAAAGGATATAGAGGCGCGAAAAGTAAACAATTTAGAACTGCGAATCAGGCGGTAATGAAATCCTTAGTATATGCTTATGTAGGAAGAAAGAGAAAGAAGAGAGACTTTAGAAAATTATGGATTTCGAGAATAAATGCAGCTACCAGATCTAATGGAATGACTTATAGCAGATTTATGAATGGTTTGAAAAAAGCCGGCATAGGAGTAAATAGAAAGATACTTGCTGAATTGGCAATTAATGATCAAGCAGCATTTATTCAATTAGTTGAAAAGGCAAAAGCTAGTTTATAATATAATATTTTTTTCATAATATGAGAATAAATAAGATAGACCCGGAAACGGGTCTATTTAAGTTTAATGATTTCTAATGCTTCCTATTGATGCATTTCATGCATGGTGTAAGCAAAGAGGGTGAATGATATGATCACAAGAAAACAGCATGGATTTATAAGCGGTGTATTAAACTTTACTCCTACACAATTGATTCCATTGGGATTTGCAGTAATAGTGCTTATAGGAAGTATACTATTAAACCTTCCGGCAGCGTCTAGAGATGGGAATAGCATTGGTTACATCAATGCATTATTTACTGCTACTTCTGCAGTATGTGTAACCGGATTGGTTGTGGTAGATACCTACACTCACTGGACAACCTTTGGTCAGATAGTAATACTCTTTCTTATCCAAATAGGCGGGTTAGGCTTTATGACAATAGCCACTCTGTTTTCATTGGTATTAGGACGCAGGATAAGCTACAAAGAAAGAATGATCATTGCAGAATCCCTTAATGAATATAGTTTGGAAGGAATAATAAGGCTTACGAAACAGATACTTCTAGGTACATTGTTATTTGAAGGTGTTGGTGCTGTAATATTATCTCTTAAGTTTATTGATGATTTTGGAATTGCAGATGGTATTTATAAAGGTGTTTTCCATGCGATATCGGCTTTTTGCAATGCAGGATTTGATTTAATGGGACAGCGGGCAGCGTTTAGCAGCTTAACTGCGTATGCGGATGATACTATTATCAATTTAACCATTATGTGTTTGGTTGTAATCGGAGGATTGGGTTTTTCTGTATGGAACGATGTATATACAGTTAAAAAGTTTAGAAAGTTAAGATTACATACAAAATTGGTATTGGCGGTTACAGCAGTTTTATTGATAGTAGGATTTGTTGCTTTCCTTTTACTTGAGCTAAACAACCCCAGGACACTTCAGTCGATGGGGGTCAAAGATAAGCTGCTTGCTTCTATGTTTCAGTCGGTGACACCTAGAACAGCAGGGTTCAATACCTTAGCGTTGTCTGACTTAACTAATGCTTCAAAGTTTGTTACAATTATTCTAATGTTTATAGGCGGTTCTCCCGGTTCTACTGCCGGAGGGATTAAAACAGCTACTGTCGGAGTATTGTTTTTTGCCGTATTTTCGGTACTTAGAGGTTCAGAGTATACCAATTTATTTAAAAGAAGGCTTAATATCCAAGTCATATTAAGAGCATTGACGATTGTGGTAATCAGTTTAGTTATTGTAGTAACTACGACAGTCATTCTGTCAATTTTTGAACAGACAACATTTCTGGAAGTATTTTTTGAAGCAGTATCTGCATTTGGGACAGTGGGATTGTCGCTGGGAATTACTCCAACATTAACTACTGTCAGTAAAATTGCTGTTATCATTACAATGTTCCTTGGAAGGGTAGGAGTTCTTACTATGGCATTGGCGCTTACCATCAAAATGTACAAGTCAAATGCAAATTATAAATATCCTGAAGGTAAAGTTATGGTTGGATAGGAGGAGAAAACGTGGATTCATTCGTTGTATTGGGAATTGGCAGGTTTGGTCAGAGTATTGCGAAAACCTTATATGAAGCTGGCTATGAGGTATTGGCAATTGATCAAAATGAAGAAATAGTTCAGAACATCTCCGACCATGTCACGCATGCTGTTGCAGGAGATGTAACTGATGAAAAGGTTTTAAGATCACTTGGAATCAGGAATTTTGATGTGGCAATCGTTGCTATCGGGGGTAATATGGAGTCCAGTATACTTATAACACTTCTATTAAAAGAATGCGGTGTAAAGCATGTTCTTGCAAAGGCACAAAGTGATCTGCACGCGAAAGTATTAAGCAGAGTCGGAGCTGATAAAGTAATCTTTCCGGAAAGAGATATGGGAGTAAGAGTGGCGCATAATCTAGTTTCTAAAAATATTCTTGATTATATCGAGTTGTCTCCTGATTATAGTATTATTGAAACTATCGTTCCTGAGAACTGGGATGGAAAGACATTACAAGAACTGAATGTTCGGGGGAAGTATGGGATTAATATTATGGCTATTAAGAATGGAAAAGAGATAAATATTTCTCCAAAAGCAGATGATATTATAAAAAAAGATGATACGTTAGTGGTAGTTGGGTCTAACGGTGATCTTAATAAGCTTGACAGAAAATAATAGGGAGAAGGGTCATTAATATGTTTTCTGAAATTATCAGCAGGAGTAATAAAACTTTTAAGCATATAAAATCTTTAGGTTCTAAAAGCTGCAGGGAAAAGAATAATGAGTTTATTATCGAAGGAGTACGATTAATAAAGGATGCTATTGATTCATCAGTAGATTTTAAAATGATTGTTATTAATGACAGCTTTTTGGAAGAGAAACAAAGTAAACATATCTTAGAGCGGCTTTTAGACCACAACATCAGTGTATTTAAGTTTAGTAATCAAATGTTTCAAGAAGTTTCTCACACAGAAACTCCCCAGGGAATATTGGGAGTAGTATCTATTAAAACATTTTACATTGACCACATTACGGGCAGCACAAACTGCCCATTCTATATTTTCTGCGATAACGTACAAGATCCTGGTAATATGGGAACCATTATCAGGACTGCGGACGCAGCAGGTGCGGATGCTGTAATCCTTTCTAAAGGATGTGTGGATGTTTATAATCCAAAGACAGTGCGTTCTACCATGGGTTCCTTATTTCATTTGCCTGTTATCAAGGTGGAAAACACAGCGCAGGTGTTAAGTTCATTAAAGCATAAGGGGATAAGTATTATTTCTGGACATCTGTCTTCCGATATCTGCCATTTTGAAGTAAATATGAAAAAGGGTATTATGATTGTTGTCGGTAATGAAGCTAATGGGATATCTGAAGAGGTAATAAATCTTTCAGATTATTTTGTCAAAATTCCTATTTCCGGTAAGGCTGAATCTTTAAATGTGGCTATTGCATCTGCAATCTTAATGTATGAAGCTGTTCGACAGCGCAATTGATAGTACAAATGAGAGGCAAGTGGGGACGGTTCTTGTCTTGCTCGCTAGCGAGCAAGACAAGAACCGTCCCCACTTGCTAGTTTAAATGTATAAAAAATCCTTTACAGGGAGGATTTTTTATAGTAGTGTAGAAAGTATATTGAAAAAGTAAAGTGTTTGGGGGATTTATCATGGAAGATATTATTTATTGGCTGTGGTTAACGAACCTTAGTGGAGTAGGCAGTGTAAAGGTATCAAAGCTTTTGGAATATTTCAAAAGTCCAGAAATGATATGGCAAGCCGGTAAGAGTGAGCTTCAAGCTTGCATCGGAATTAATGGCCATATCATGGAGAAACTAAGTAATAAGAATTTAGATGCTGCTAAAAAAATCCTTCATGATACACAAAGATTAGAAATTGATATTGTTACGATAAACGATTTAAGATACCCAGAGCTTTTGAAAAGAACCTATGATCCACCTGGGATACTCTATTTCAAGGGGAAAATGCCAAAAGCAGATGTGGTATCTGTTGCTGTTGTTGGAGCAAGAAAGGCATCTATTTACGGAAAAAATATAGCTGAAAAAATATCTTCACAGCTTGCAGAAAGAGGAATTTGTGTTGTGAGTGGTATGGCAAGAGGCATTGACACTTATTCACATAAAGGTGCACTAAAAGCCGGAGGAGAAACTGTTGCTATATTAGGGTGTGGAATTGATATCGTTTATCCAAAAGAGAATGAAGAGCTTATGTATTATATTATAAAAAATGGTGCTGTTGTTTCAGAGTATCCTCCTGGAACGTTTCCAAGTCAGTGCAACTTTCCGGCTAGAAATCGTATTATAAGTGGAATAACATTGGGAACTATAGTAGTAGAAGCAGGAGAAAGAAGTGGTTCTCTTATTACAGCAGATTTTGCCTTGGAACAAGGCCGGGAAGTATTTGCGGTTCCCGGAAATATTGATAATTATTACAGTATAGGTACAAATAATTTGATAAAGCAAGGCGCAAAGCTAGTTACCTGTATAGAAGATATATTTGAAGAGCTACCGATTAATCCTGTTCAATACTATCATACTAATAATATAGAAGAGGATAATTCTTTGCTGCATTTGGGTTTATCTGATGATGAGACTATTATTTTTGCTCATATGTCCGGTACTCCGTTACATATAGACGAATTATGCAGAAGTGTGGGATTCAGTGTTCAAAAGATTTATTCTATCCTTACACTATTAGAAATGAAAGGATTGATTCAGCAAATTCCGGGAAAGTATTTTGCAAAGGTAGGATAAGTGTAATAATATTTAGAGATATTAAGCATTAGTTAATAAGGGAGGAGAAAAATGTCTGGTTATCTAGTGATTGTAGAATCTCCTGCAAAGGCGAAAACAATTAAAAAGTATCTGGGAAAGAATTATAAGGTTCTAGCTTCTATGGGTCATTTGCGCGATTTACCTAAAAGTCAGATGGGTGTGGATATAGAGCATGATTTTGAACCGAAGTATATTACTATCAGAGGAAAAGGTGACTTGTTGGGTGAGCTTAAGAAGGAAGCCAAGAACTCAGACAAGGTTTTTTTGGCGACTGACCCTGACCGCGAAGGAGAAGCCATTTCGTGGCACTTGGCTAAGGCGTTAGATATAAAAGGAAGTCAAAAATGCAGAATTGTATTTAATGAAATCACAAAAACTGCAGTGCAGAATGCTATCAAAGTACCTAGAGAGATAGATGAAAAGCTTGTGAACGCGCAGCAGGCACGAAGAATATTAGACAGAATTGTAGGTTATAAAATTAGCCCTCTTTTGTGGAGGAAGGTAAGAAAGGGCTTAAGTGCCGGGAGAGTCCAATCAGTAACTACGCGTTTAATTTGTGATCGTGAAGAAGAGATTGATGCGTTTGTTTCACAAGAATATTGGACAATTGCTGCCAAACTCCTGGATGAAAAGTCAAATGATTCATTCCAAGCAAGGTTTCATGGTTCAAAAAGTGGTAAGATTGAGTTGCAAAACAAGGAAGCAGTAGATAAAGTATTAGCTGAAATAAAGAAAGAAAGCTATGTTATTCGTCAAGTTAAAAAGGGAGAGAGAAAGAGGACACCTGCTGCACCTTTTATTACTAGTACGTTACAGCAAGAAGCCTCAAGAAAATTAGGCTTTACAGCTAAAAGAACCATGATGGCTGCACAGCAGCTTTATGAGGGCATAGAAATTAAAGGAAAGGGGACAATAGGTCTCATTACCTATATGAGAACAGATTCGACACGAATAGCAAGCGAAGCGCAGGATTCGGTACGCAGATATATTGAAGATAAATATGGGAAGGAATATGTACCTCAAAGTCCGAAACAATATAAAAGTAAAAAGGACTCACAGGACGCTCATGAAGCAATCCGCCCTACCGACGTACTTTTAGAGCCGATTCTGGTAAGAGAATCATTAAAACCAGATCAATACAAGCTTTATAAGTTAATATGGGAGCGTTTTGTAGCAAGTCAGATGAAATCTGCAGTATATGATACGTTAAACGTAGATATTGAAGTCGGGCAATATATTTTTAAAGCCAGTGGATCAAAGGTTAAGTTTCAAGGTTTTACTGCCTTATATACAGAAGGAAAAGATGATGAGGGTGAAGATGAAGAAGGACTTATTCCTGAGCTTACGGAAGGACAGATAGTTAAGCTCAAGAAACTGGATCCCAAGCAGCATTTTACCCAACCGCCTCCACGTTATACAGAAGCAACGCTGATTAAGGCGTTGGAAGAAAAGGGTATAGGAAGACCAAGTACATATGCACCGACCATTACCACTATTCTGGTAAGAGGGTATATCGAGAGAGAAAAAAGACAATTAAAGCCAACAGAGCTGGGTATGATTATTACAGATATTATGAAAGCGCATTTCAAAGATATCGTAAATATAGAATTTACTGCAAATATGGAGCAACAGTTGGATGAGATTGAAGAAGGACAGAAAGACTGGGTAGAAGTCTTAAAACAATTTTATACTCCTTTTGAAGAAACTTTTAAAGAGGCAGAGCAAGAAATAGGAGATATAGAAATTCAAGATGAAGTGACTGATGAGAAATGTGAAAAATGTGGAAGAAATATGGTTATCAAACATGGAAGATATGGAAAATTTCTTGCATGTCCCGGTTTTCCTGAATGCAGAAATGCAAAGCCTATTTTAGAGGAAGCTGGTGTAAACTGTCCGATTTGCAGTGGTAAGGTATATATTAAAAAGACTAAAAAAGGCAGAAAATATTATGGGTGTGAAAATAATCCTAAGTGTGATTTTATGACATGGGATGAGCCGATGAAGGATCCATGCCCCAAATGCGGTGCATTGCTTGTGAAGAAAAGCAGCAAAAAAAATCAAAATATTCAATGTACGAATAAAAACTGTGGATATGAAAGGAGATTGGAAAAATGACGGTCACCATAATCGGTGGGGGGCTGGCAGGCTGTGAGGCTGCGTGGCAGTTAGCAAAAAGGAATATAAAGGTAAGGCTTTATGAAATGAAGCCAAAAAGGTATTCACCAGCGCATCATTCTGACCTCCTGGCAGAGCTGGTATGCAGTAATTCTCTCCGCTCAGACCAATTAGAAAACGCTGTTGGCTTGCTGAAGCAAGAGATGAGAATATTAGGCTCATTAATTATGGAATGTGCAGATGCTACAAGAGTTCCGGCAGGGGGAGCCTTGGCAGTAGATAGAAATAGATTTTCACAAATGATTACTGAAAAGATTGAATCAAGTGAACTGATACAGGTTATTCATGAAGAAATAAGCTCTATTCCGCAAGATGAATATACTATTATTGCTTCAGGTCCTCTTACTTCAGAGGGCTTATCTACGGCGATTAATATTTTTGTGGGAGATGACTATTTATATTTCTATGATGCTGCAGCACCTATTGTTACTTATGAGTCGATCAATAAAGACAAGGTGTTCAGTGCTTCTAGGTATGGGAAGGGTGAAGCGGATTATATTAACTGCCCCATGACCCGTGAAGAATATGATGATTTTTGGAATGAGCTGGTGAAAGCTGAAATAGCAGAATCAAAATGCTTTGAAAAAGAAATTGTTTTCGAAGGCTGTATGCCTGTAGAAACAATGGCAAAAAGAGGAGAACAGACGCTGTTGTTTGGTCCCTTAAAGCCGGTAGGCTTAATTGACCCTAAGAGTGGACAGGAACCATATGCGGTTGTACAACTAAGACAGGATAACAGCGAAGGAACTCTTTATAATATAGTAGGATTTCAAACTCATTTAAAGTGGGGAGAACAAAAGAGAGTCTTCAGCATGATACCGGGATTAGAGAAGGCTGAATTTATGAGGTATGGGGTAATGCATCGAAATACCTTTATTAATTCACCTAAACTATTAAATCAAGTATATCAGACCCAAAAAAGTGACAAGATATTTTTTGCGGGCCAAATTACCGGAGTGGAAGGATATATAGAATCGGCTTCTTCTGGTTTGGTTGCAGGAATTAATATGGCAAGATTGATAGAGGGGAAAGAAAAGATTGTTTTTCCTAAGGAAACAGCACACGGAGCATTAAGTCACTACATCTCAGATTCAGATGTCAGGAACTTTCAACCAATGAATATAAACTTCGGATTAATGACTCCGCTGACTGAGAGAATTAGGAATAAGCGTGAAAGGAATTTGAAGATTGCAGAAAAAGCGATCAGTATTATTAAACAAATGGTAAGTGAAGAAATTTAAATAAAATATATCCTATGAAGAACATCCTTATGAGGGTGTTTTTTTTATCAGTATTCAAGCTAGTGCTGTGGTCCTATGGGCATAGTGAAGAAAGACTATTAAGACATTATGTATATTTGCTTTACAACGACATTTTTTTTCTATATAATGGTAACGGTTAAATAATTTGTCTGTTTTTTGATGAAATATATGTGGTTTGTTGCAGGAAAAAAGGTACTTATGTCGAATATATATGTAGGTATGCTTAGCGAGCTACTGTTATTAACAGTTTTGAGTTTATTTGCTAATGGAAAGATTGAGTTATCTGACAGTTTTCAGAATTGCAGTACGGATATTGCTGAGTTAGTGGAGAAAATTTAAAAAAGGGGTGTTATGATGAGTATCAAGTTATTCAATAATACGGCAATAATGGAGAAAGCGCTGGATGCATCATGGATGAGAAATGAAGCCATAGCCAGTAATCTCGCTAATGTCGATACCCCGGGGTATAAAAGGCAGACAGTAGAGTTTGAGAGCTTTTTGTCCGAGGCCATGGGGAAGAAATTTGAAGGGTATAGGACAAATGAAAAGCATATTCCTATTGGGAAGCGTAAGGCAGGAGATGTTTCCATGGAGATTCGGCAGGATAGTAAGGCAAGTCAGATGCGTATAGATAAGAATAATGTTGATATCGATGTAGAAATGGCATTGCTATCAAAGAATAATATTTATTATAATGCAGTGATACAACAGCTAACAAAGCAGTTCAGTGGTATAAAATCTACGATTGCAAGTGGAGGTAGATAGGAATGTCTTTTTTTAAAAGTCTTGACATCAGTTCAAGTGGTTTGACAGCACAGAGGCTTAGAATGGATTTGATTTCTCAAAACATTGCTAATGCGGATACTACCAGAACCGAAAATGGCACGCCGTATAGGCGAAAGATTGCGGTATTTGAACAGAAAAAAGGATCCGTGCCTTTTGCCCGATATTTGTCTGAAAGCAGCAAGACGAATCTGAAGGCTGAGGGTGTAGAAGTAAGGCGTATTATAGAGGACTCAGCACCCTTTAAAAGAATTCATAATCCCGGTCATCCTGATGCAGACGAGAATGGTTATGTACTTATGCCGAATGTAGATATTATGACTGAAATGGTCAATATGATTTCTGCTTCGCGATCCTATGAAGCAAGCGTAGCATCAATAAATTCTACAAAAAGCATGGCTATGAAAGCATTGGAGATAGGGAAATAAACGCAGGTAATAAAAAAATGTAGATTTAGAATATTGCAATTCATAGATTTAATAATTATGTTTTATAATGTACTGTACATAAATAAATCATTTCTTAGTGAGGAGTGGGGAGTGAACAGTGGGGAGAAGATAAAAACTCCTCACTCCCCACTATCCACTCCCCACTATACCTAGGAGGTTCTTATGCAAATTAATGGTATTAATAATATTCAGCCCATCAAAATAAATACTGTAATATCTGAATCATCATCTAAGCAAGATGTAGGGTTTTCAGAATTTTTTAAGAATGCAATGGATCAAGTCAATCAGCTTCAGCAAAATGCGGTGCATTCAAATGATTTGTTGGCTGCCGGTCAGGTAGAAAACCTTCACCAGGTAATGATTGATTCGGAAAAAGCAGACATTGCACTGCAGTTTACTATTCAAGTTCGTAACAAGATTATGGATGCATACAATGAAATTATGCGTATGCAAATATAAGCTTAGTTGGTATGGCCTATGATGATTGGAACAGCAAGGATGATTATAGAAAAGTCGGGGTGCAGATATGCCTGAATTCATAACCAAGATGCCTCAACAGTTTAAAGACTTTTGGCAGGATCTTGATAAGAGTAATAGAAGCAAGTTGATTATAACTTCAGTAGTAGTATTTCTAAGTGTCATTATCGCAGTTTTTGCTGTGAGCAGACCGCAATACCAACCGTTGTTTTCACGTCTTGATCCTAAAGATATAGGAGAGATAAGCAGTCAGTTGGAGAAACTAGGAATTGATTACAATTTGGAAGACGATGGGACAACCATATTGGTAAGAAAACAGAACCTTAATAAGGCTAAAGTGTCTCTTGCACAGGCAGGATATCCAAAAAAAGGAATGACTTTTGAGGATTTAGATAAGACAAGCCTTGGAACTACTGATGCTGAAAGAAGAAAGAAATATCAGCTTTTCAAGGAAAGTGAACTGGAAAGAGCTCTTAGTGAGATGGATAATATGAAAAATGCAACAGTAAAGCTTACTATTCCGGAGCAGACGGCTTTTTTTAACACAAGGGAGAATGTTTCTAAAGCCAGTGTTATTATTAATTCCTACGACGAGCTTAACAGCAAGCAGATTACCGGGATACAAAGGTTTATTGCAGGTAGTGTGGAAAATCTTGAAGCAAAAAATGTGACAGTACTTGATAATAATGGGAATATACTAAATGAGGAATATGACGAAAGTATCACAGGAAGTGCTGATAAACAGTATGCATTAAAGCAGTTAGTAGCACGAAATGTGGAGAGACAGGTAAGAGAGCTTTTGGCAGGTCTTGCGGATAATGTAAGAGTAATGGCAAGTTTAGAACTTGACTTTGATACATTAGTTACAAACAAGGAGATATATGAGCCTGTAATTGATGGCAAAGGTATCATCAGAAGCAGTGAAGAAAAGAAAGAAAGTGTTGTAAATGGTGCTGCCGGTGGAGTGCCTGGTACAGATGCCAATCCGGCTCAGTATCCTAATGTAGGTACCGGTGAGAATGGTGAGTATAAACTGAATGAGCAGTCGACAAATTATGAAATCAATAAGATGATAACACAATCTTCTAAAGAAATAGGAAAGATGAATAAAGAAAGTTCCTCCATTGCTGTTGCCATGTATAAAAAGGTACAGACGGTGCCGGCTGATGGAAATACTCCGGTTGCAGCAGCAGTAGTAGATGTTGATAAAGTTAAGGATATTGTTGCATCTGCGACAGGTATACCTGTAGAAAAGGTAACGGTAGAAGTGCTTGAATTAGCATCAGTGACAGAGTTGGAATCACCTATAGATTTTGCATACGCATTGGATACTTTTGGTCCGATTATTCTAGTTTTGATATTAATAGGTCTGCTGGTATTATTGGTTTTCAGAATGAGATCGGCAAGAGAGGTGAGTCTTGCATCAAGTGGCATACCTGCAAGATTCAATGCTGTCGTAGGTGATGAAGATTCACTTCCTGACATCAATTTAGAAGAAAAATCAGAGGTAAAGAAACAATTAGATAAATTTGTGAAGCAAAAGCCTGAGGCTGTAGCTCAATTATTGCGTAATTGGCTTGCGGACGACTGGAGTTCATATTAATTATTAACAATGAGTAATACTCTTAGCTAGTATGCAATATGCTGGGATATTTTATTGTAAATACAGATGCAGTAATTTTAACTATTAGCAGTCTATAAACAGATAGGAGTGAAGCCTGATGGCTCGAGGCACTAAAACAGAGCTTTCCGGGAGAGAAAAAGCCGCAATGCTTCTTATTTCACTGGGACCCGAGAAATCCGCTCAAATATTCAAGCATTTAAAAGAAGAAGAAATTGAACAATTGACTCTAGAAATTGCCAATATTCGCACAGTAACTCCGGGTGATAAAGAAAAGATTCTTGAAGAATTCTATCAGATATGTCTTGCTCAGGAATATATTGCAGAAGGTGGGATCACTTATGCTAAGGATATATTGGAGAAAGCGTTAGGCTCACAAAAAGCGCTGGAAGTTATTAATAGGCTGACGGTTTCTTTGCAGGTCAGACCCTTTGACTTTATAAGAAAAACAGATCCAAGTCAGCTTTTGAATTTTATCCAGGGAGAACATCCTCAAACAATTGCATTGATTCTTGCCTATCTTAAGCCGGCACAGTCATCGGCAGTACTTTCAGCATTGCCTTTGGATAAGCAGGCTGATGTGGCAAGAAGAATTGCTACATTAGACAGAACATCACCGGAAATTATCAAAGAGGTAGAAAAGGTCTTGGAGAAAAAGCTATCATCTCTTGTAACCGAGGATTATACGTCTGCAGGTGGAATTCAAGCCATTGTAGAGATTTTAAATTCCGTTGACAGAGGAACAGAGAAACATATTATTGAAACTCTTGAAATTGAAGATACTGACCTCGCAGAAGAAATTAAAAAGAGAATGTTTGTATTTGACGATATTATTACCCTTGACAGCAGGTCTATTCAAAGATTTCTTAGGGAAGTTGATAATAATCAGCTTGCTATGGCTCTTAAAGGTTCTAATGAAGAAGTGCAGAAGATTATCTTTACAAATATGTCTAAGCGTTTAGTTGAAATGATAAAAGAAGATATGGAATTTATGGGCCCGGTTAGGTTGAGAGATGTTGAAGAGGCACAACAGAAGATTGTTAATATTATTAGAAAGCTTGAAGATGCAGGCGAAATTGTTATCTCAAGAGGCGGAGGAGATGAAATTATTGTCTAACGTACTGAAATCCTTCCAAATAAATTTAGGAATGCCGTTTAGTATGGTACAATCTATTACTGATATTGATAAGATAGAAGAAGAGCTTGATGCAGCTGAAAATAATATTCAGACTGATTTGGTTGAAAATGCTCATACTGAAGCAGAACAAATTATTATGAGCGCTCAAAAGGCAGCTAAAAAATTTCTAGAGGATGCCCGGCTTCAGGCTGAGGAAATGCGGACTATGGTATTGGACGAGGCAAGGGAACAAGGATATAAAGAAGGACATGATGAAATTAATATAAAAGCGGAAAATTTGCTCAAGGAAGCAGCAGACATTAAGAAATCTGCTGAGGATGAGTATGCAACACAAATGGCTTCGGTTGAAAAGGATATGGTGAATATAATCCTTACTATCGTTAGAAAAGTTATAGGGAATGCATTGGAAATCAATCCTGAAGCTATTAGCTCTCTCGTAAGGCAGACATTGGTTCAATGTAAGGAGTGTGAAACTGTAATACTAAAAATATCCCCCGAAGATTATGATGCCGTTTTGGAGCGTAAGGATATAATCCTCAGACAAAGCGGGTACTCAGGAGAATTGGTAATCAAGAGTGATATATCTCTCCAGAGAGGTGGATGTATTGCAGAAACCTCTACAGGTAGTATTGATGCTAGTGTTAGTGTACAGCTAAATGCCATTGAAGAGGCATTTTACAGTATACTGGCTATGTCTTAAGAAAGAGTGATTTGATGATAACCATTAACTTGGATAAGTACCACAGTATGATTGAAAAGCAATCTTTTATGAGATATATGGGGAAGGTATCACAGGTAGTCGGACTTACCATAGAATCATGTGGTCCATCTGTTCATATCGGAGAGCTGTGTTATATACAAACCGGTAGAAAACAAAATCAGAAAATTATCATGGCAGAAGTTGTTGGTTTTAAAGAAAATCGAGTTTTACTGATGCCTTTAGGTGATGCAGAAGGGATAGGTCCGGGAAGCAGCGTGATAGCTACAGGACATTCTTTAAATGTTGCAGTTGGAGAAAAAATGATTGGAAGAGTATTAGATGGACTTGGAAATCCTATTGATGGCAAAGGTCCTTTGGAATATGAAAGTTATTATCCTATTAATAATACTCCTCCGGCTCCTTTAGACCGCCAAAGAATATCACAGGAACTTTCTTTGGGTGTGAAAGCAATTGATGGCTTGCTTACGATAGGAAAAGGTCAGAGAGTAGGTGTCTTTGCGGGAAGTGGTGTGGGAAAAAGCACTCTGATGGGAATGATTTCTAGAAATTCTCGGGCAGATGTGAACATTATTGCATTAATCGGGGAACGAGGGAGAGAAGTAAGAGAATTCATTGAAAAAGATCTTCAAGAGGAAGGACTGGAGCGTTCCATCGTGATTGTAGCCACTTCCGATCAGCCTGCCCTGGTTAGGATGAAAGGTGCATTGCTTGCTACAGCAATTTCTGAATATTTTAGGGATAAGAACAAGGATGTGCTGCTCCTTATGGATTCATTGACCCGGTTTGCAATGGCACAGAGAGAAATAGGTTTAGCCATTGGGGAGCCACCGGTATCACGGGGATATACCCCCTCTGTTTTTGCGGTAATGCCAAAATTATTGGAACGGACCGGCTGTGCAGAGAACGGGTCCATTACAGCATTGTATACTGTTTTGGTCGATGGAGATGACATGAATGAGCCGATAACTGATGCGGCGCGAGGGATTCTTGATGGGCACATTGTTCTTTCAAGGAGTCTTGCCAATAGAAACCATTATCCTGCTATAGACGTTTTGTCTAGTATCAGCAGGGTAATGGGTGATATCACTTCTGCAGAGCATATACAATTAGCGAATAAGGTTAAGAGAGTGATGGCGATTTATAAAGATGCGGAAGACTTAATCAACATTGGAGCCTATGTAAAAGGCAGTAATTCTGATATTGATTATGCAATTAATTCTATACGCGAGATCCAATCCTTTCTAACTCAGGACGTACTCGAAAATTTTAGTTTAGAAGAGATTATGAAAGAAATGCAAATGATTTTTGAAAAATAGGAGAATATTTATGGCTAGATTTAATTATCGTCTTCAAACAGTGCTAAATGTAAAGAAACAGATGGAAGACAAAGCAAAGAATGAGCTTGCAAATACTATACAGACTTTACATCAGGAAGAGCAAAAGCTAGAGAAGATTATCAATGAAAGAGATAATTGCTACCATAGTGTTATGATAGAAAGTAAGGAAGGTCTGAATGTTCAACGTCTGATAACATACAATCGTTATCTAAATGCCGTAAATCTTCAAATGAATATTCAGCATAAAAATGTTAATAATGCTTCCGAAAATGTCGATATTTATAGAGAGAAATTAGTGGATATGTCGAAAGAAAAGAAAATGCTTGAGACATTAAAGGATAAAAAGTTGCAGGAATATCGATTTGATGAGCTCAAGGTGGAAGAAAAACGAATCGAAGAAATAGTTAGCTATAAGTTTATCCGAGCATAGAGAATGGAGGAATTGGATGCCAGCTCCAAGGACATCGGCAGGCGCGAAGAATATACCGGCTGCCAATACAGATCCATCAAATAAAAAGAAGACGGGGGCAAAATCAGAAGGACTGCTCACAAAAGTGTTATTGGTGGTCATTATTCTTTTACTTCTGAGTTTACCATTATTGATTATAAAGTTTGATGTCAGGGGAATGGGTCAAAAGGTAAGACCATTGCTTGAGGATATACCCTATGTACAAAAGGTATTGCCGCCGAAACCGGATCCTACGGATCCCAAATTCATGAACAAAAAGGAGTTAACAGAAAGCTTTCTATCTTATAAAGAGCAGTTTGAGCAGCTAAGTTTGGAATCAAATAGTCTTAAAAAAGAATTAGAATTGCTCTCTAATGTTGAACAGAATTATGAGCAATTTCAAAAGGATCAGGACAAGCTTGAAGAAGAAAAGGTAAAGTTACAGCAGGAAAGGCAGCAATTAGAAGCGGATAAAAACAGCTTCTTCCAGGATATTGCTGATGAAAAGAAAACGGATTTCAAAGCTTACTTTGAAAAAATTCATAAAGAAGAAGCGCAGCAGTTATATAAAGAGATATTAGAGGATGAAAAGATAGATCAGCAGATAAAAGAATATGTTTCTTTTTATGAGAATATGGATGCAGAAAATGCTGCTAAAATTTTTGATGAAATGAGCACTTCGAAAATGGATTTAATTGTAAGTATTTTAAAAAATATGAATAGAGAACAGGCTGCTGAAATATTAGCTGCAATGAATATAACAAATGCCGCGAAAGCAAGTGATATCCTCTCGAAAGAGTATCCCATTAGTGTGCCAAAAGAGTGAGCTCCGAGCTCCAAGCTCCAAGCT
>JBFWMP010000008.1:0-7681 GCA_050251575.1 Clostridia bacterium | reverse complement strand
AGCTCCAAGCTCCAAGCTATATTGAAAGGAGGTGAGAAAATGATAAACCAATTAGCAATCGCTTTTTCTGGCAATTTGATTCCTGCACAAACAACCAATGCTTTGAGCAAAGGTTCTTCTGCTGATTTCAAATCAACTTTAAATAATACTGTGAAGAAAAATGACTTCAGCAGCTCAGCAGATAAAAAAAATGATACAAAATACAGAGGATTATCAGCTTCAAAAGAGAATCTTCAATCAAAAAACGAGTTGAGAGAAGCAACATTAAAGCAGCGCGATATAAAGGTAAGAAAAGCTGTTGATAAGAATTTCAGTCAAAATAATAGCACTAAAAATAAGGAAATCAGCAAGGAAGAATTAGAAGTGTTGGCACAGGCATCCGGAATAAATGTCCAGTTTCTTGAACAGCTGATGAATGGTGAGGCAGTAGAAGAGTTGGATATAGAGCTCCACAACGCATTCGAGGCAAAAGCATTGGTTGAAGCAATCCAGGACAAACTTGGCAGTGCTGAAAAACTTATTGGTCAGCTAAGCAACGAAACGTCTAATCCAGAAACGCATACAACAGTACTTATGGACAAGCTGACAGATTTTTTAGAAAAGCTGAACAATATGATGCAGTTTAATCAAACGGAGACAGATATTATTCCTGATGATATGATGGAGGTTATTAATGAAAAGGCTTTCCAGCTGCAAGGAGAACTTGAAGGATTGAAATCTATGCATCAAACAGCTGAAGCAGTTATTAATCAAGCATCTGACAGCCTTAATACATTAAAAGTCCAACAAATTCAAAATGCCAGCCAGAATAATGTTAATGAGCAGAATGAAGAAATGGAAGCAGCTGCAGTGGAACAACCCCCAAATGCACAGGAGAGTAAAGAAAATAGCGGTAGAAACAGCGAATCTAAGCATGAAGGCTTTCAATTTGACGGGGAAGTCAAAGTAGTAAATCTTCAAAGCAAACAGCAGTCAAATCAGGCTGAGATAATACCATTTAGTGAGGTAGTTACTGCGAAGGAACATAATATCACTTTAGAGACAGTAAAGAAACAGTTCAGTATGCAGGGTGCTAGCCGGGAAAATGTTCTAAAGCAGGTAGTTGAGAGTGCTAAAGTAACACTTGCCGACGACAGGTCTGAAATGATCATGCAGCTAAAGCCTGATAACCTCGGAAAATTATCTCTAAAGATTGTTACTGAAAGAGGCATCATGGTAGCTCAGTTTACTGCAGAAAGTCAGCAAGTGAAGGAGATTATTGAAGCCAGTCTTCCGCAGCTGAAAGATGCTTTGGAAAGTCAGGGATTAAACGTAAAAGGCTTTAATGTATCGGTAGGCGACCAAAACCGACAAAATCAGACCTATGAAAGGGAAAGCAAGGGTAGAGTGAGAAGAGTTACTTCTGAAGAACAAGAGGGAATTATTGCAGCAGTAGACTATAATAGACATTCTATAGTTACCAATCCCTATCAATGGTCAGAAAGCAGTGTAGAGTTCACTGCATAATAAAGAAGATAAGGAGGGAGAAAATGGCTACAACTCCGGTAGAAGGCAGCAAAATTCTTGAAGACTATTTTACTACGCCGGCACAAAGAAATCCAGGCGAGTTAGGGAAAGATGATTTTCTTAATCTACTGGTAACACAGCTGAAATACCAGGATCCGCTCAAGCCAATGGAAGATAAGGAATTTATCGCGCAAATGGCACAGTTCTCATCATTGGAACAGATGCAGAATATGAATAACAGCTTCAGCAGCCAAAAAGCATTCAGCATGATCGGTAAAGAGATTACAGCTACCGTTAAGGATGAGACGACCGGTATGTATCAGTCTGTGGAAGGATTGGTGGAAAGCGTAAAACTATCCGCAGGTAAGACTTATGTGGTTGTTGACGGACAGGATATTCTTGTGGATGATATTACTGACGTATACGATACAATCGACTACAGCAAGATAAGTCAAATAACCGATTTTACAAGTGTTATAGATAAAAATGTCACTGCTATGTTTATTGACTCCGAATCATTGGAAACAATGAACATCACAGGCGATGTCAGCTCGTTGGAGTTAATCAGCGGTACTGTGTACGCGCTTGTTAACAATGCTGAAGTGAACGTTGATGATGTGCTGTTGAGTGAAGAAGAAGAAGCGGTATTTGAAGATTTGGAAAGTTATTTGAATGAAAAAGTGGAAAAAGGTGAAGAAGTTACTGCCGTACTGGTACAAAGGAATGAAGATGGAGAAGTTGAGTCCAAGGTCACCGTAATAGGAGTGGTTAAGAGCTTCGAAATGAATGAAGACGGAGAAATTACTTCCGCAGTGATGGATCAAATCAAGATTCCTGCCAATAATATCCTAAAAATCAGATAGCGCAGGTGAGATGATTATGAATGATGTGAATAAAGTATTTAATAGCAGAATGATTACTACAGGTAAATCAGTATTTCCGCTAAAACCTGCTGATGTGCAAAAGCGAGAGGTCGGCAAAACAAATTTTGAAGAAGCCTTGCGGGAAAAGCTGGCCAACAGAGAGGAACTGAAATTTTCCAAACATGCTGAGGCACGTCTCAAGTCAAGGAATATATGCATCAATGCCGAGCAAAAGCAAAAAATCAATGATGCAGTGGCTAAAGCAGAACAAAAAGGTGTGAAGGAATCGCTGATATTGATGGATAATCTTGCTTTTGTAGTAAGCGTGAAAAACAAGACCGTGATTACCGCGGTTAACAATGATGAGTTCAATGAAAATGTGTTTACAAATATCGATGGAGCAGTAATTATATAATAGCCGGACCTTAAAAGGAGGCTACTTATTCCTGAATGACAGAGGGAATAACACATTAAAGGAGGTCGAAAATTATGATGAGATCAATGTTCTCTGGTGTGTCGGGATTATCGGCGCATCAGGCGAAAATGGATGTAATCGGCAATAACATTGCCAATGTCAATACCGTGGGTTTTAAATCAGGCCGAGTTACTTTCCAGGAAGTATTCAGCCAGACTATCAAAGGTGCCGCGGCACCGGACACCGCCAGCAGCCGTGGTGGTACCAATCCCATGCAGGTAGGTCTAGGAGTTTCTGTGGCTGCGATGGATACCATCCATACCCGAGGAAGCTTGCAGAGAACCGATAATCCGACAGATTTGGCGATAGATGGCGATGGATTCTTTATTGTGAAAACTGGTGACAGTGCCCCTAGTTTTACCCGCGCAGGGAACTTCGGTTTTGACAAGCTGGGAAATTTGGGGACTGCTGACGGTATGTTGGTGCAAGGATGGATGCAGCGCAAAGAAGGAAGTATGTCTGAATACGATACTGAAGCACCCATGGAAGGAATCAATATTTATGAGGATGATTATACAGGCAACAAGCGTATAATCTCTGCAAAAGAAACTACTGCTGCTAAATTTGCCGGAAATCTGGATTCGTCGTTTGAATCTATGAAAGATATAGATGCTACATCAGTGCTTGCGGTTTCTACGGATAATCTTGCCACCATTGAAGGAAAAATTACAACCACCGGTGCGGAGACTTTTTCTGTTCCTTATACTGTGTATGACAAACTGGGGAATGATACTACTATCACAATAACCTTTGTAAAGAATCAAGTGGATAATACTGATCCAGCGGCACCTGAAACCGAATGGTTCTGGTATACTGATATAACCGATACATCAGATGTACCGAAACAGGGGTTAATTACTTTTGATGAGAATGGAAAAATAACTTCTGGTGAGACGGATTCAATCAATGTAATACCTGATGCTACAGCAGGTACAGATACATTTGCAGTGGACATTGACTTCTCCAAACTGACCCAGTTTAAAGCCGATGGCTCAGTAAAAGCCACTGATGTAGACGGATATACTACAGGGGAACTTGTAAATGTAAGCATCGGTTCGGATGGGATCATTACCGGTATTTACGGCAATGGTCAGATGCAAGCACTGGGCATGATTGGTGTAGCATATTTTTCAAATCCGGCTGGGTTGCAAAAGACAGGCAACAACTTGTATATTCCTACCACCAACTCAGGTGACTTCACCAAAGGGGTGAAACCGGGTTCGGAAGGTACAGGAGCATTAAGTCCCGGAACTTTGGAAATGTCTAATGTGGATTTGTCCAAGGAATTTACCGAGATGATTACAACCCAAAGAGGCTTCCAGGCAAACTCAAGAATTATTACAACTTCTGACGAAATGCTGCAGGAATTGGTAAATCTTAAGAGGTAATATATGATGGGAGCTGGAAATTTAGTCTATTTTGTCTGAATTTCCGACTTCCTGTTGTTATATATGGAGGAATTATGTTATGATAAAAGTGACCCGATTTAATGGCAAGATTTTTTATGTGAATTGTGATTTGATTGAGTTTATAGAATCCACACCGGACACTGTTATAACGACAACTACCGGTAAAAAAATTGTTGTTTCCGAGTCTGTAGAAGAAGTTATCAATAAAATTATAGAATTTAAAAACAAAACGTACTACAGGGGTAGGGAAGTCGTAGATTTAGAAAAGTCATACAGCTAGATAAGCATACATAGATGATGGATAAAAATAGAAAAAGCAAATATTAGATATTGCTAAGTGGGGTGTCTCAATGGATATTGCAACTATAATAGGTTTTGTGCTGGGAATATTTTTTATTGTATTTGCGATTGCTAATGGTGGACCATTAGGATGGTTTGTTGATTTAAATTCTATGATGATTGTTATTGGAGGTACAGTTTGTGCAACCATGATCAATTATCCCTTAGATAAGTTTATCAATTCTTTTAGAACTGTCAAACATGTCTTTCTCACAAAGGAACTGCAACCTGCAGAAATTATTAAAAAAATTATCGAGCTTGCAAATATAGCAAGAAAGGAAGGACTCTTGGCGCTTGAAGAAGCGGCGTCTCAGATAGATGACAAATTTCTTCAAAAGGGGATTCTCTTAATTGTAGATGGAACCGATCCTGAACTAGTAAGAAATATTCTTGAAACAGAGTTGGCGTTTATTGAAGGACGGCATAAGGAGAGTCAAAATATTTTTGAAACCATGGCTACTTTGGGACCTGCCTTTGGTATGATTGGTACGTTGATCGGGCTTATACAGATGTTACAACAACTGGACAATCCATCAACTATTGGGCCTGCTATGGGAGTAGCACTTATCACAACCTTTTATGGTACAATCATTGCAAACTTCATATGTATCCCAATTGCAGGAAAATTAAAAATGCGCAGCGCAGAAGAAATCCTTTTAAAAGAGGTTATGATAGAGGGGTTACTGTCCATTCAAGCCGGAGAGAATCCTAGAATTATTGAAGAAAAATTAAAAGCATTTTTATCACCAAGGCTTAGAAATGATTTCGAGAAAAAAGATCAGCCAGAAGACGTAGGTGTTGAAGTATGAGAAAAAGAGCTGCGGAAGAAGGCAAGAATGGTTCTCCAGCGTGGATGAATACATATGCGGATATGGTTACATTGCTGCTTACATTTTTTGTATTGCTTTTTGCTATGTCTACGGTAGATACTCAAAAATTTCAACAAATTATAAAGTCCATACAGGGTTCGCTAGGGGTTAATTATGGGGCAACTTCAATTACCAGAGAGACACTGGCAGCAGAAGGTGAGGATAATTATCCCGAGCTTGATGAGTTTGTAAAGAAGATAAGTATACCCGGTGGAATATCAGATGCTGTAAAGGATGCACAGGATATGGAAAAGCTGTTTTTTCAGTTGAAGGCATATGTAGATAAGAATAATCTTGGGGATTCAATAGAAATTACGAAAGAGGAGCCAGGGCTTCTTATACGCTTTAAGGATAACGTGTTATTTGATTCTGGAAAAGCTGACCTGAAAAGTGAGTCTAATAAAATATTAAAATATATTGCAGGGATGCTTAATGAATTTAATAAGGATATAAGGGTGGAAGGCCATACGGATAATCTGCCTATAAGAACCGCACAATTTCAGGATAATTGGGACTTATCAGCCAAGAGAGCAACAAATGTCCTGCGTTTTTTTATTGATGAGGGCAGAATTAGTCCTACCCGGCTATCTGCAGTGGGATATGGTGAGTTTCATCCTGTTTCGGACAATTCTACAGATGCAGGAAGAAGACAGAACAGGCGGGTTGATATTGTCATTTCAAAGGAATATGTAGTAGAAGATATATCTGCTGAAGTGGGAGGGAGTACGAATAGTGAGTAAAAGTACAATAATATTGATTGCCATTATACTTATTTTAGTTCTTGCCATTACTTTTGGAATTACATGGTTGGTTATATCAGGAGGACAGAATAAAGAGGCTGAAGAAAAGCCGAAGTATGATATGAAGAAGGCTAAGTTTTTCAGTATAGCAGGAGAGCCCATCGTGTCTAACTTAAACACGGGGGATGCTAAAGATAAGAGAGTTATACGTATCCAAGTGCAATTGCTTGTAGCTGATGAAAAGATCGTAACTGAATTGAATGATTATAATGGAAAACTTCGCGATACTATCATCATGATTCTAAAGGCGAAAACCCCTGATGAAATGATAAAGCCGGATGCACAGGAAGTGGTTAAAAAAGAAATTCTTAATAAATTTAACACTGTTTTTAACACTGATAAGGTTTTAGATGTTTACTTTGAGGAGTTTATAATGCAATAGGAGGTGGTTAATCATGGGTGATATTTTATCGCAAAATGAAATTGATGAATTGCTTAAAGCTCTTAATACGGGTGAGATTGATGTCAATCAGATGAAAACCATCACTCAAGAAAAGAAGATAAGAAATTATGATTTTAGGCGGCCTAATAAATTTGCAAAAGATCATCTGAGAACACTAAATATGATTCATGAGGATTATGCACGTCACGCAACAAATTTTTTAACAGCATATTTAAGGACTTTAGTACATACTGAGGTAATTTCCGCTGAAGAAATAAGCTATCATGAATTTAGCAATTCAATATCTAATCCAGCCTTATTGGCTATTGTAGAATTTACACCACTGAATGGATATATCATATTAGAAATTAATACTAATATCGCTTTTGCAATCGTTGACAGAATCTTAGGAGGAAAAGGTTTTGGAGTGGATAAAATCAGAGGATTTACGGAAATAGAATTATCAATTATTGAGCGTCTGGTCAATCAGCTGCTTGGATTATTGAAGGAACCGTGGGAAAATGTTTTAGAATTGAATCCTCGTTTAGATAGAATAGAAACGAATTCACAATTTGCTCAAATTATTTCTCCTAATGAAATGGTCGCATTGATAACGCTTGACACTAAAGTGGGAGATGTAAATGGAATGATAAATATTTGTATTCCTCATTTGGTTGTAGAACCCGTACTATCTAAGCTGAGCACGAAATATTGGTTCTCTTCTATTGAGAAGGAGATTCTTCCGCGTTCGAAGAGGAATATTGAAAGAAGGATTGAAGAAACCAGTATTCCTTTAAAAGTATTATTGGGGAAAACAAATATATCTGTTGAAGATTTTATTGAGCTTCAAAAAGGTGATGTCATTCAATTGGATACTACAGCGAATTCGGATCTAACGATTATGATAGGAAATATTTGTAAGTTTAAAGGCAGACCTGGAGTGAAAAAAAATAGAGTTTCTATAAAGATTACAGAGGTATTACGAAAGGAGGAAGAAAAGGATGAGTGAAATGCTGTCCCAAGCTGAGATAGATGCGT
>JBFWMP010000007.1:0-40654 GCA_050251575.1 Clostridia bacterium | reverse complement strand
GCAAATTCATGATCGGAGTTATATGAATGTGCTAGAATAGCACTTTGGGTCAATACCGGCATTGCTGATTGAATAATAAATACATTTCTCATCAAATCTGTTACGGGGACAAACTTTAAGAAGCTAAATACCAAGAGGGGAGTAACCAAAAATCTTCCCAGCATCACAGCAAGCATGTCTTTATCAAACTTTACTCCCCTTAATCCAGTAGAGCTAATAATAATACCGAGATAAATCATGGATAAGGGTGTAGAAAGGTTCCCCATATATTTGGATGCATTCGCAATGAAAGAGGGAAGTTTAATATCTGATAGAATTAAGACAACTGCTATAGCAAAAGCTATCAATGGCGGAGAAACAATTTTCTTTAATGTGGTCCATGTGAAAATAGATGTCTCTTCACTTGTTCCATCCTGCTGTATACCATAGGCACCTATGGTCCAGAACAAACTTGTGTTTGCAAAATAATACAAGAGGGCAAACGGGATGCTTTTGTCACCAAATAATGCTAAAGTAACTGGCAATCCAACAAAAACGGTATTTGCAAAAGCGGATAGACCATAAAATATTCCTCTGCGGCCGCGTTTAACATTTAAAAGCTTCGCAACGATCATGCTGGTGCCATAAGAGACGCCAATAGCGCCATAAACAGCTAAGATTCCCACACCGGAATTCATAAGATCATCTTTGCTGAAATTGCTTGTCAGACTAGAAATTAAAAGTGCAGGTATTGCGATACCTATGAGTAATCTAGAAAAGAGTGTAGGAACACTATCGTTAAACCACCCTTTGCGAGCTAAATAGTAACCTAATAATATCATAACAATTATACTTAGTACACTTTGTAGAGCATTCATTGCAATAGCCATTTGTCAAATTCCTCCCAAACCATATATGGAAATTTCAAATCAATTATTTTATGTTATGTTATATTGATTCAAATGTCAAGATTCTGAAAGTAAGCAAGTAAACAATGGAGCTGCCGATCACAGTATTTTTAAAATTTAAATATAACTTTTAGACTCTCATTATTTTTTTTATCAAGTGCAGTTTTGATTCCTTGTCTATAGCTGTCGATGCTAAAAGTATGCGTGACCATATTTTTTACATCTAACTTTTTATCTCTTAAAAAATCCAGAGCAATCCGATAAGCAGTTTCTGTTTTGCCGTCTCTATAGACTTCTGTATTGTAATACATAGAGCCTGTGAGTTTTAGCTCTTTAAACCATACCGGTGTCCAGTCAATTTTCTTAGGATAACTGGCTAATCCCACTAATATCATAGTACCTCTTGCACGTGTAAATTTAAGGCATTCATCTATGGATGAAGAAGAACCGACACAGTCAAATACTTTATCAAATCCTCCCAACATAAAACGCTTACCAAGCATAGGCTGGTAGAGCGATGCATTTGTAATTTTTCTAAACACATCAAAATAATCTTTGTCCCTAGCATAGACTATTCTATCTGCTCCCGAGTTTTGGGCCATTTTTCCCTGGAAAGTATGTTTTGCCATTACCGTAATATCACACTTGCTTCCCAATGCGCGAATGCATCCGACTACTAACAGACCAATGACACCGCTGCCTACAATCAGAATTTTTTCATGGTCGTCAGGAAAGTTATTCATGACAGGATGAAGAGCAGAGCAAATAGGGTCCACCATAACAGCTGCTTCATCGGCTACACCTTCAGGTACCTTATAAAGATGAGAGTGATGTGCTACATAATATTCTCCCCAGCTCCCTCCTGTATCTTTGCAAAAGCCGATACTGATACCGGCGGAAAGAGGCGGCTTTGTAATGTTTTCACACAGTGAGTAATGACCTGCCCTGCAATTGGAGCAGGGAGCAGACACTTCACGTGCATCGCAGGAAAGCAAGGGATCAGCTACTACTTTATCGCCAATATCAAATTGATTTACATTTTTACCTTTTTCTACGATAATTCCAAGGTTTTCATGCCCGATTACAAAGGGAAAGGATACAAATGGGGAGGTGGAAGGGCTATCGTGCAGCAAAATCATATTCAAGTCACTTCCGCATATGCCGCCATATAAGGTTTTTATTTTTACCCAATTATCATTAGGAAGGCTGGGAGCATCTGTTTCCTTAAAAGAAATACAGGATAATGGGGAGTGATAAAAATCTTTATCGAGAGAACCTAAAGCCATGGTAGTAATATATTTTGGGATTGACGCATTGAACGTTACAGCTTTCATTAAAGTGCCTCCGGTTATTCAATTTTACTTGCCTCAGAATACAAATCCTTCTAAGAATCTTGTTGTGGAATTTATATTATATTTTTGACAAAAGTATAGAAGAATAGACGCAATATAAAAAGAATAAAGACAAACATAGGGTAGCTAAAATGAGTAAAGATGAAATTCTGCACTGCCTGAAAGGAATTTGATATTATCATAATAATGTTAATCCGATATATTTCAACCTATAGTTGCTTAATCTAACTATCTTTGTATATAATAATCTGATAGACACAAAAAAGTAATAAAAGAGGGATTTTATGTTTCCGTTTTTAATTTCTGATCAAATGATTCAAAGATTAGCAGCGAATGCAACAACTTATCATAGAGGGCTTATGTATTATATGAGTAAAAGGGTAGCTCATTGTAACTTTGATGAACCCGACCTAATGATTGATGCTGCAGTAATAGGCAGCAGAGAGTATGATGTTAGTGTTTTTTTCTCACGAGATGGTGATATATTTGATTTTCATTGTACATGTCCGGCGTTTGAAGGAAATCAACGTCCCTGCAAGCATATTGTTGCAGTGCTGAAGACAGCGCAGGATAATCATCAGAAGAGAAACGTACATGTTGTTCGTGATCGAAATATGACCAATGAGATTTTTCAATTCTTTGATGGGCTTAGAGAAAACCCTGTAAAGAAACAAATACAGCTAGAAGTTACTTATATATTGGAAAGAGAATATAAGAGGTTCTTTTCTTCTGTTGAACTGCGGGTGGGAGCGGATAGGTTATACGTAGTAAAAAGTATTCCGCAATTTTTAGAAAGTATTTTGAATAATACATTGTTGGAGTTTGGTAAAAATTTTTCGTTAGACCCCGTCATTCACTGTTTTTCCCATGAAGATAAAAAGATACTGGATATACTTGTTGAAGCTTATAAGCATGAAAAGATGCTGGATGAAGCTTTTTTGACATCATATCAGCAAGCGAGCTTGTTTAAAGGAAAAAGAGCATATCTACCCTCCCCTGCATTAAAAAGATTTTTTAATCATATGGAAGGACATTCTATTAAAGCTGTAATATTCGGGAAAGCAATAGATGAGATGTACATCTATGAACAAGACCTCCCATTGGAATTTGAACTGATGCAGCAGAATGATAATCTATTGTTGGATCTAAAGGGAAAGGAGAGATTGATATCCCTTACTGATGATGGAGAGTATTATTTATATAAGGATAGCATATATCGGGTTCCTGACAGCCAACGCGTATATTTTCAACCCTTCTACAGTACTTTGATTAAAAATAAGAATAGGGGTATCGTATTTACCGGGAATCAAAAAGAAAGATTTGTATCTGAATTGCTTCCTTTTGTTGGAAAGATTGCGCAGATAACTATGGATAAAGCCATAGAAGAAAGCATTTATCAGGAAGAATTGCAGGTGAAAATTCTATTTGATAAATACCGGGAAGGAATCTCGGCAAAAGTCGAATTTCTTTATGGAGAGATCACTATTAATCCTTTTATGGGTGAGCGTGCTTTTCCGGAAAATGATAAGATATTGTTGCGCGATATTGAAAAGGAAAGAAGAATACTGACCTTTTTTGAACAGATGGATTTTAGAGTGGAACAGGGAAGAGTCTATTTGGAAGACGAGGAGGGGATTTTTGAATTCATATATGAGATTCTTCCTCGTCTGCAGGAACAAGGTGAAATCTTTTATTCAGAAGAATTTAAAAGCATAAGGGTAAAAGACCCTCGTTCTTTTTTAGGTCGTATTCGTTTGAATAATAATTCTAATATGTTGGAATTTTCATTTGAATATGAAGACATTGCGCCTGACGAATTGGCGCAAATATTTGCATCAGTACAGAGAAGGAAGAAATATTATCGGCTTAAGGATGGTTCTTTTATACCATTAGATACGCCTGAACTAAAACAGGCAACAGATATAGTGGATTATCTGGATATCTCGGAAAAAGAGTTAAGCAGCAAGATGATAGAGCTTCCGGCGTTTAGAGCCATGTATCTTGATAGTTGTTTGAAAGATTCAGGCTTGCGCCATATCAAAAGAAATCTAGCCTTCAAACAGTTGGTGCAAGATATCGGCGAACCGGAAGATATGGAATTTGAAATACCTGAACAAGTGAAACATATTTTGAGGGATTATCAGAAAACAGGATTTAAGTGGATGAAAACTCTTGCAGCACACAAGATGGGCGGCATTTTGGCGGATGATATGGGCCTGGGAAAAACTTTGCAGGTAATAACATTTGTGTTGTCTGAGAAAAAAAGAGATTTGGGACCTTCACTGGTTATTGCACCCACATCACTTGTTTATAATTGGAAGGAAGAAATAGAGAAATTTGTCCCCGAAATGAATGCTGTTATTGTTTCCGGTTTGCAGAATGAAAGAGCTGAGTTGCTAAAGGAAATAGCGGAAGCAGACTTTATCATCACTTCATATCCCCTCATCCGCCGGGATATAGAAATGTACAGGGGATTGGATTTTGCCTATTGTTTTTTGGATGAGGCGCAGCATATTAAGAATCCTAATACTATTAATGCGCAATCTGTTAAGCAGATTAAGGCAAAAGGATATTTTGCTTTAACCGGGACACCTATTGAAAACTCATTAACAGAGCTTTGGTCGATCTTTGATTTTATTATGCCGGGATACTTGTTCTCGCATATAAAATTCATAAGGAAATATGAAAGTCCAATCATAAAGAATAAAGACCAAAAAACACTTAAAGAGCTTAAGAGACATATCGGTCCATTTGTTTTGCGGCGGATGAAAAAAGATGTATTAAAAGAGCTTCCGCAGAAGATTGAAAGCAAAATGTCGGCTGATATGGAACCTGAGCAGAAGACATTGTACTTGGCGTATCTTCAACAAGCCCGTAAGGAGGTTGCAGCAGAGATTGCCAGTAATGGTTTTGATAAGAGCCGGATAAAGATTCTTTCATTACTTACAAGGCTTAGACAGCTTTGCTGCCATCCCTCGTTATTTGTTGATAACTATAATGGTGGCAGCGGAAAGATGCTGTTGCTTCAAGAAATCATAGAGGATGCGCTGGGCAGCGGACATCGTATCTTATTGTTTTCACAATTCACTTCTATGCTGCAGCTTATCAGACGATATTTGGATGGTAAGAGCATGGAATATTTCTATTTGGATGGATCGACAAAAGCATATGAAAGAGTGAAAATGGTGCGTGAATTTAACGAGGGAAGCGGAAAAGTATTTTTAATATCCTTGAAAGCAGGAGGAACCGGTCTGAATCTTACAGGAGCAGATACCGTTATTCATTATGATCCGTGGTGGAATCCTGCCGTAGAAGAGCAAGCAACCGACCGTGCTTATCGAATAGGTCAGAAAAATGTAGTGCAGGTAATAAAACTGATTACGCAGGGAACTATTGAAGAGAAAATTTATCATTTGCAGCAAAAGAAAAAGAATATGATTGACGCCGTAATCCAACCTGGAGAAACTATGCTGACTAAAATGACACAAGAGGAAATAAGAGCATTATTTGAAATATAGACAAACCTATTGTTTTTGTTTGGATTATTATATAAAATATAGTAAAATGATGTCGAAAAAGGAGGGGTTTTAATGTTATTCAAGTGGAAGGACACTTTTAGCTGCAATATTGAAGAAATTGACCGGCAACACAAAAAGTTGTTTGAGCTTGGTTCAAAATTGGATGATATAATTTCTTTAAAAGATGGCTATGACCATTATGATGAGATTATGGAGGTGCTAGCTGAGCTTAGAGATTATACCGTGTACCACTTCGGTTATGAGGAAGCACTAATGAAAGAACACAATTTTGAACAACTGGAAAGTCACAAGTATCAACATGAACTGTTTGTGGATAAAATTAATGAAGTATATAATAAAAATATTGATGATAATCAGGAACGGGTAACCTTTGAAATTTTAATGTTTGTTGCAGATTGGATTTCAACGCATATTTTAAAGACAGATATGAATTATAAAGACTTTTTAAATGAAAAAGGATTATATTAATATTTTATAAAAAACTAACTTTTTAACACAAGAGTTTAAAAGTTAGTTTTTTTGTGTTGACAAATCAGTATATATCACATATACTGTATATATAAATTATATACAGTATATGTGGATGGAGGAGCTGCAATTGAATATTATTATTTCAAATTCCTCAGATAAACCCATTTATGAGCAAATTCTTATACAAATTAAAGATTTAATCATTAATGGAGAACTGGAAGAAGCTGAAATGCTACCGTCTATCAGGAATTTGGCAAAAGAGCTTCAGATAAGTGTTATTACTACCAAAAGAGCATATGATGAGCTTGAGAGAGAAGGCTATACTGCAACAGTGCCGGGAAAAGGGACTTTTGTTGCAGCTCAAAACAAGGAACTGCTGCAAGAAACCAGGGTACGTATTGTTGAGGATAAATTGGCAGAAGCAGTAGCTTCAGCCAAAACAATATCGGTTTCTTTAAAGCAAATGCAAGAAATGCTTAGACTACTGTATGAGGAGGTATAAAGATGACAGCACCAATACTAGAAATCAAAAACTTAAGAAAAGGTTTTAAGAATTTTAGTTTAAAGAATGTCAATATTACACTTGAAAAAGGGTATATTATGGGATTTATCGGACCGAATGGAGCAGGAAAAAGTACAACCATCAAGCTGATTATGAATCTATTGAAGAAGGACCAAGGAGAAATCAGAGTCTTTGGTATGGACCATATTCGCAATGAGCAAGAAATAAAAAACAGAATAGGATTTGTATTTGATGAAAACCACTTTTATGAAGAGCTGACTGCAGAGGAGATGAAGCGTATTATTGCTCCTATATATGCGGCATGGAATGAAGAAGCATTCAAAAAATATAGCAAGGCTTTTAACCTGCCTTTGAATAAAAAGATAAAAGAGCTTTCTAAAGGAATGAAAATGAAGTTTTCTTTAGCGGTTGCGTTGTCACATAATGCAGATCTCTTAATCATGGATGAGCCTACATCGGGATTGGACCCTATAGTAAGAAGTGAGCTATTGCAAATATTATCCGAATTTATTCAAAGCGACGAGAAAGCAGTATTTTTCTCAACCCATATTACCTCTGACTTGGACAAAATTGCCGACTATGTAACAATGATTCAGGAAGGGGAAATTGTATTTAGCTTAGAAAAAGACAATCTATTGGATAATTACGGTCTTATAAGAGGTCAGAAAGAGATGTTGGATAAAGATACAAGAGCTAATTTTATTGGTGTCCGGGAGAATAAATTCGGTTTTGAAGCGCTGGTAAAGGACCGGAAACAGGCCAAAAAGACTTTTGGAGAAAATATTGTCATCGAAAAGCCGTCATTGGAAGATGTCATGTTACATTATACAGGGAGGGAATACAATGTTTAATTTGATATTAAAGGACATACTTATTCAAAAGAAACAGATAGTATTTGCGATGTTGTATATTATATTTCTGGTGTTTGCATTCCAATCAATGGGACCGGCAATGTTTCCCGCCGGAGTCGTTGCTATGACTTATATGCTGATTATAACCTCATGTGCATACGAAGATAAAAATAATTCTTACATGATACTTAACAGCTTGCCTATCAAGAGGTCACAAATTGTGCTTGCAAGATATATCTCAGCGGTCATTTTTCTAACTATAGCGATTTTAGCCTATGCTGTTATCAGTCAGGTTATTTCGATATCAGGAATACCTTTAAAGACGTATCCTATTACATTGGAGTATTTCTTAGGGGCACTGTTTTCCTTCAGCCTGATGAATGCAATATACTTTCCTATATTCTTTAAAGTAGGGTATATGAAAGCCAGATTTGTGAACTTTACTCTCTTTTTCATTTTCTTCTTTGGAATCAATATATTGGTCAGCTTTATTGTGCATAACAGGGATGAAGCATGGGTTAAAGCACTAGAGAGCTTCTTTGCCGGAAAGTCGGATCAAGCAGTAGCAGCCTTATTAATGTCTGCCATAGCAGCATTACTGCTGATATCATATGGGCTTTCGGTAAAGTTTTATAATGATAGAGAATTTTGAAATAAGAGGACGGAAGCACTTCAAACCGTCCTCCTGTTTTTTTAGTTGATTTTATTTCTAGTAGTAGAGAGTTCTAGGAAGCAAGGGATGGAAGGCTAAAAACCCCCTCTTGCTTTCTTTTTTTGAAAAAATATAAGAAATTTTCTGTAAAGTACTTGTCTTATTTGGTGAATAGTTATATACTTAGACAAGTAAACAGTCATACTGTTAGATGGTAGGACCAAATACAAAAAGGAAGTGTGAATATGGATTTTTTAGACAAAATAGAAACTACCCCCAAAATACCCAAAATGATACTAGAGCAACTATTTCATGCCCTTTCCAGTGGGCAAATTAAAATTGGTGATGAACTTCCGTCCGAAAGGGAGCTTTCGACAACGCTAGGAGTGAGCCGGGGCTCACTAAGGGAAAGTCTTGCAATACTAGAGTTTCTTGGTGTTATTGGAGGTCAAGGTAATAAAAAGGTAGTTATCAGGGATTTTAAAAATGTGCAAAAAGCAATGAATGTAATAGAAGTTTCAAGTCAAGGAGATGTTATTCTTGATTTTATAGAATTTCGTAAAGTTGTGGAAATATTTATGCTTCAACTTGTATTTTTGAGAGCCACTCCAAAGGATATAACGGCTATCAGAAAGTCAGTAGAGGATTTGGAAAAAGATCCAAGCAATTTTGAAGCTGATCGCGAATTTCATATTGCTTTGGCGCAAGCTAGTCATAATGCTTTCTTAGTATCTATAGAAGATCTGGCTCTTACGGTAACAGCTAAATCAAGATGGAGAGCAGCGAAGCCCCGTGGCAGAGATCAAGAGATTATACAAGAGCATAAAGCTATTCTAGAAGCTATAGAGAGAAACGATCTTGCGAGTGCCAAGGAAGCAATGCTTAACCATTTAAGAAATGCCGAAAAGTTCTTTCAAAATAAAAAAGGTGAAATAGATTTTAGTATTTTTGATGACATTGTTTGATTTAATATTAAGATATAAAATTTTTCACACAATTTATATAATTAAGTATATCAGTTCAAGTTATTAGGTAACATCATCAAATCCGAAGAAGGTATTAATTAGTGTTTGAGTACGGTAATAAGTTTTGAGAGTTTTGAATTTTTAATGAAACTCTCGAAGATTCCTTCTTGCGTCAGTTAGAAGCTTAAAGTTATCGTATATCTGAATTTCCAATCAGCCTTTGTAAATAATACCCGCTAGAATTATAATTTGCCTATTTGACAGAAAGGAATCTTATTGTTTCTGGTTCAGTTGAATTTTCTATAGCAAACCCAAATAAACCTGTGTAGTGTTTTCTTATATTGTATTAGGCATAATTAAGGATTATATAACTATGATTTTCAGATGATTTATCATCTAGAAATATATTTTAATTTAATCAGGGAGGGGCTTGTATGAGCGAAGTAAGTTTCAAAGCTGTTGTCGTAGATTGCAATTATTGGGATAACGAAGGTTGTTTCGATATAGAACAACAAGTAATCAATGAGAAAGGAGGTGAACTAGTACTTTATCACTTAACGAGTGAAGATGACATCATCGATAAAGCTAAAGATGCCGATATTCTGCTATGCTGTGGTAATCCGCCAATAACAAGAAAAGTTATTGAAAATATTAAAGCTAAATGCATTGTCAGATATGGTATCGGAGTTAATTCAGTTGACCTTGAAGCAGCAAGTGAAAAAGGTAAAGTGGTGTATTTCATGCCGGGCTTTTGTCACGAAGAGCTCGTAACCCATGCCAGTGCATTGATTCTTTCGCTGCTAAGAAACATTTGTTATTATGACAGCAGCATAAGAAAGGGTGAATGGCCAAAAGGCAAAGGTCCTATGCCAACGAGATTGAGTGATATGACAGTAGGATTGTTTGGATTTGGGACTTCTGCAAGACCTATGGCTGATGTCTTCAGAAAGGGCTTTAAAAGCAGGGTTATTTCTTGTGACCCTTATATGGACTATAATGCTGCTAAAGAACATGATGTGGAAGTCGTTACATTCGACGAGCTTTTGGAACAGTCAGACATTGTTTCCCTTCATGCTCCTCTTGTAAAAGATACATATCACATCTTTAATAAAGAAGCTTTTAAAAAGATGAAAAAGAGTTCAATGATAGTAAACATATCAAGAGGACCTTTGATAAACGAGGAAGATTTAGCGCAAGCTTTGGCTAATGGAGAAATTTCTTGTGCAGGACTTGACGTTTTTGAAAAAGAACCTCTTAGTTCCGATAGCTCTCTGAGAGAATTAAACAATACCGTATTTACTCCACACAGTGCTTTTTACGGCGTAGAATCTTTGAAAAATATGCATGTAATATCCGCCAAGCTAATTTCAGATGTTTTTCAAAGCAGAATAATACATAAAAGAAATGTTGCTAACAAGGATATACTCGACAGCTTAGTTGATTATCAGATGGTGTAATCTTATCCACAGCACATGAGAGTATTGAGATACTCAATAAAAGGAGGATTATTTTATGAAAAAGATTAGTAAATCGGCAGTATTAATTCTCGTGATAACTTTATTATTTACCAGCATGTTTACCGCTTGCTCAAGCAAAACTCCGGAACCGGCACCCGCACCGGCAAATGGTACCACTAAAGCTTCTGATGTTCCTACAGATAACAGTAAAGATACTTCTAAAAAAATTGACTACCCTACAAAACCTATTCAAGTAATTCTTCCTTCGAATCCCGGAGGAGACACAGATGCCACTGCAAGATTGATCTCTCAGTATATGGAAAAAGAAATGGGACAATCATTCGTAATAGTTAATCAAGCAGGTGGTACAGGAACTATCGCGATGCAGAAAGTTCTCTCATCTAAGCCTGATGGTTATACCGTATTTTGGTATGATGTTGCTTCAACATTTGTTCCTACGTTATCAGGTCTTATCAATTATGATATGTCTGTTTGGAAAATACCTGGGATAGCACTTGCAGGTAGAGATTGGGTTATCGTTGCAAGAGCAGATGCACCATACAAAAATCTTAAAGAACTTGAAGAGTACGCTAAAGCAAATCCGGGTCAAATAAGCTGGGCAATGCAAACAGGTGGATGGCCTCATCTTACAGGTATCGCTTTAGGCAATGAGCTTGGGCAGGAGATTAAACTTGCTGATATAGGCGGCACTGCAGAAAGAATTGTAGCTTTATCAGGTAAGAAGGTATCGTTAATCCAGTCTGCTTATAAAGACGTACAGAGCTATGTTGACACTGGTGAATTTACAATTCTTGCGTCGATGTCTGCGGAGAGACATCCTAACTTCCCTGATATACCTACAGCGACAGAGCAAGGTTATGAAATGGATTTCAATAAATATTATTATTTCGCATTTCCGAAAGATACCCCTCAAGAAGTAGTTGATAAATTTAGTAAGGCTATGGATAAAGTCATTCAAAATGAAGAGTTTATAGCAAAAGCTAAAGAAATGAATGTTCTTCCAAATTATTTACCAGAAAAGGAATCTTTAGAGCTTATTAAAAAAGAAACTTCTCATCTATCTTCCTTTAAAGAAAAGTTTCTTGCAGGTCTTGGGAAATAATTAATCTCCTCCCTTTTGATAATATAATAATATATGCTGTCGCAACACAGCAAAAAAAGTCAAAAGGGAGGGTATCTTATAACGAGAATAGTATAGCATAGTAAAACATTATTGTAAATCCATAGGCGGGAAATAGAAAATATAAGAAATGGTTTGAATTTGTTTCTATCTATTGTTTACTATTTACTTAAATTATTAAGTGCTTATAAAGAGGTGAAAATTTTGCTTGAAAGAAATAAGAATTTAATTGGTGCACTTTTGTTCTTAGTTTTTGGTATTTTAGGCTATGTATCTACTTTCTCTTTTCCTCAATCTGTAGCAAAAATAGGACCGGATTTTGTTCCTAAAATTGTTTTCGGGTTGACAATAATTTTATCTATTATGTTAATTGTTGGACATTATTCTAGCCGCAAAAAGATTGCCTCAAGTCAAGACAAAAATGCTGAAGAAGCAAGGCGAGAAGTTAAGTTTAAGCCAAACATTATACTGCTTATAGTAGTTGTACTATTATTTGCATATGTTTTATTACTAGAGTCAATAGGTTTTATGATTTTAACACCAATTCTTTTATTTGCTCTTATTACTTTGCTGTCCCCTGAGGGTGAGAATAAATATCTAAGGACAGCCGTAATATCTTTAGTTACTACATTTGCAGTATATTATGTTTTTAGAGTTTTTTTCAACGTAATGATTTCAAACGGTATATTAGGATAGAGGTGAAATAAATGTTAGATATGTTGATAGCAGGATTTCTATCAGTTTTAACTGTAGAAACGATGTTTCTTATTTTTGTAGGAGTATTCGCTGGCATTATATTCGGTTCTATTCCGGGTATATCAGCTACAATGGGTGTAACTTTGTTTTTGCCGCTTACATATGGAATGGAGCCAATAGGAGGCTTAGCATTGTTATGCGCAGTATATATCGGGGGTGTATCCGGTGGACTGATTTCGGCAGTTCTATTGAATATTCCCGGCACGCCTGCATCCATTGCAACAACTTTTGATGGACATCCGATGAGACAAAAGGGTGAAGCTGGCAAAGCTCTGGGCATCGGTATAGTATATTCTTTTTTAGGTGGTATTTTTAGTTTGATTATTTTAATGCTGGTAGCACCTTCCCTTGCCAGAATCGCCGTTCAGTTCGGTCCCTTTGAATATTGTGCTATCGCGTTATTTTCTTTAACAATGGTATCAGGACTTTCTTCAGGATCGCTTGTCAAAGGCTTACTGGCATGTCTATTGGGTATTACAGCTGCATTTGCCGGCATTGCTCCTGTAAGTGCAGCTACACGATTGACATTTGGAATTCCTAACCTGGTCGGAGGATTTAGTACTTTACCGGTTCTTATAGGATTGTTTGCACTTCCACAGATTTTTGAATTAGCTGAAAAGAAAAGCAGGAAAGGAAACCTTGCAAGCTCAGCAGAAGTTTTTACAGATTATAATATAAAAGGTTTCGGCTTCACTATGAAGGAATTCAAAAGTCAAATGGGAAACATGTTGCAATCTTCATTTATAGGGACAGCTATTGGCATTCTTCCGGGTATTGGTGGTGGTGTAAGCAATATGTTTGCTTATGGTATGGCACAGAAAAGATCAAAGAATCCTGAAAAGTTTGGCACAGGTATAATTGACGGTATAGTAGCATCAGAATCAGCTAATAATGCTACAACTGGCGGTGCGCTTGTCCCCTTGCTTACACTCGGTATCCCTGGTGATAGTACAACTGCTGTTATACTTGCTGGATTTACCATCCACAATATCACTCCAGGACCAAACTTATTCAATACTGATGGGGTGCTTGTATACGGTATATTTGCTGCCCTATTCATTGCAAACATATTTATGATCATACAAGAGTTTATGGGTCTAAGGTTATTTGTAAAACTTCTTTCTATTCCGCAGCATATTATGTTATCTGTTGTATTCATATTCTGCGTAGTAGGAACGTTTGCTCTTAACAATTCAATGTTTGACGTGCTGTCAATGGTAATTTTTGGAGTAGTAGGATATATACTTCAGAAATTAGCATTTCCGCTAACTCCTATAGTCCTTGGATTTATATTAGGTCCTCTTGTTGAGACAAATCTTCTAAGAGGTTTGGGATTAAGTGACGGAAGTTTTAGGCCTTTTATTACTGAACCTATTGCGGCTGCTTTTATTATTTTTACTGTATTAACAATAGCTTTTACGACCAAACATGAAGTTTTTAAAAAGCAAAAGGTTGTTGAAGTTAGCAAATAAGGTACTTTTCAAAATATTTAAAAAGGATGATTTAATATGAAATATAACGCAGAAAAACTTAAGAAATTTGGTATTGAACTCATGGGAAAAGCCGGTTTGGGCGAAAAAGAAGCTGATGTTTTTGCTGACAGCCTTGTACAGGCTGATCTAAGAGGTATTGGTTCTCATGGTGTATCGCGTTTCAGAACTTATGCCACAAGAGTTAAATCTGGTGTTGTGGCAGCAAATGTAGTACCTGAAATCATAAGTGGTTCTGATTCAGTTTTAGCTGTTGATGGCAAAAATGGAATAGGAACATCTGTTGCCATGCAGGTTATGGATATGTGTATTGAAAGAGCAAAGAAACAGGGTAGCTGCTTTGCTACTGTTAAAAACGGAAACCATTTTGGAATCGGAGCTTACTATACAATGTATGCTGCCAAACATAATATGATTGGTGTAGCCATGTGTAATTCAGAAGCATCAGTTGTACCTACAGGCGGAGCAAAACCTATGCTGGGGACAAATCCACTATCTGTGGCTATTCCGGCAGGCAGATATCCTTCTTTTGTACTGGACATGGCAACGAGTGTAGTGGCAAGAGGCAAGGTTGTTCTTGCCCAAAAGGAAGGAAAGAGCATTCCCGATTCCTGGTGTGTAGACAAGGATGGTGCGCCTACAACAGATCCTAGTGAGGCTTTAGCAGGTGCTATGCTTCCTTTTGGTGGCCCAAAAGGATATGCTATCGGTTTCATTATCGATATTATTTGCAGCTGTTTGGGTGGAGCACTTGATTGCAGACGCACATATCCCTTTTGGACTGATTTTGAAAATCCACAGAATGTAGGCTATTTCATGGGTGTATTTGACATAAGTAAGCTTATGCCTGTAGAACTATTTAAAGAACGTGTTGATTCTATGTTTGACGAATTTAAGGCCTGTCCTACTTCTCCAGGGTTTAAAGAGGTTATGATTCCCGGAGAGATTGAATATAATCTATCCTTAAAAAGGGAGCAAGAAGGCATAGAAATTTCCGATGCTGTAGTCGAGGATATTAAAAGGTTAGCAAAAGAATATGATCTTGAGCATCCTTTTAATTAATAATTTTCAAAATATACAATTTGAGATAAAGAGAGTACAGTAGTACTCTATCTAATAAAAATAACTATCTTAAATAGTGACATAAAAGCACATAGGCTTATAGGTTTGCCTTATTTGAAAACCTAGAAGTATTCTATAAGGAGAGATGAAAATTATGTATGATGTGATAAAGAATTATAAAAGGGCAAGCAAAGAATTGGTTGAAGCATTTTCAAAGGTGGGTGAAACTGCTTCTATACACGAGTGTATGGACAAAACAGGAGCTATGGACTCCAATATTCGACCAGTTTGGCCCGGAAGCAAAGTGTGTGGTACCGCGCTTACGGTTCATTGCCGTCCGGGTGATAATCTGATGTTACATAAAGCAATTTCTATGGCACAGCCGGGAGATGTTCTGGTGGTAAGTATGGATGGGTTTAGTGAGACCGGTGGCATGTGGGGCGGCATAATGACTGCGTCAGCTATCAAAATGGGAGTTGCCGGGCTCGTTACAGATGGTGCTTGCAGAGATACAATGTTGATTAAGGAGTTAAATTTCCCTATTTTTACGAAAGAAATCAATGTAAAAGGTACGACAAAGATACTTCCAGGTAAAATCAATCACCCTGTAATGGTAGGGGGAGTTATGGTGAATCCTGGTGATATCGTAGTTGGTGATAATGATTCTGTTGTAGTCATACCAAAAGAAAAGGCGGAGGAAGTTCTTAAGGCTACTTTGGCAAGGGAAGAAAATGAAGATGCAATTCTTAAGACAATTATGGATGGTAAGGGTATTATCTTCAATATTGGCGGTTTTGATAAAGCTTATGAGAAACTTGGTTTGTCAGAAGAAGAATAAGGTTATAACTCATATTCTTTGTTAAGAAAGGTATGAGGCTGGTATACATGATTAATTCTTGCCTAGACTGGCCAGCACATGGAACAGTGGGCAAGGCTAATCTTCATTAATCATATTTTATATAATATTAAAAATAAGGAGGAATGTTTTATGATGCTGAAAGAAAAGCTATTGGCAGGTCAAAAAATTTATGGAACAATGTTAAGAATTGTTCGCAATCCGGCTGTATGTTTTATGGCGAAAAATGGGGGATTAGATTTTGTAATGTATGATTGTGAGCATTCAAATTACAGCATGGAATCCTTGCATGACTTATTTATTACAGGAAATGCCTTAGGATTAGATGGCTTCCTTCGGGTGCCTACACTTTCCAAAGACTACATATCAAGAGCCCTTGACCAAGGTGCACATGGTGTGATGGTTCCTATGCTTGAAACACCTGAAATGGCTCATGACCTTGTTAAATACTCAAAATACCAACCTGTAGGCGGCAGGGGCTTTACTGGTGGAGTTGCCCATGTTAATTACGTACAGGGGGCAAAACACACCGATGTTATGGAAAATGCCAATAATATGGTTATCAGTATAGCACAAATTGAAACAAGATTAGCAGTAGATAACGCAGACGCTATTGCCGCTACTCCGGGAATAGATGCTCTTTTAATTGGTCCTAACGATCTTTCAATATCCCTTGGTGTTCCTGGTGATCTATTTAATCCGATTGAATTGGACGCAATTGCCCATATTGCAGCAGCATGTAAAAGAAATAATAAAGCATTTGGTTTGCACGCAGGGCCTAAACTTCTTGAAAAGTTTATTGATGTTTTAGATGTTGTTATGATGCAAGGTGACAGTGATATTTTAACTGCCGGACTTACAAATATTAAACAAACTTGTGTCGGTCTTTCTGAGTAAAATATAATTAATCCGTAAGCAACCTTTTAGATAAGACAATACTATTAAAGCCGTTGGTATATACCAACGGCTTTAATAGTATTGTTCTCTGATATAGAATATTAAGGTATCATTGCAATAACTAAAGAAGAAACACAAATAAACATAATATAGAAAACAAGATTGATATTGATACATACATCCAGAGGATTTTCATTTCTAAGGCCGCAAAGGGTTAATGCCAGTCCAGAAAAGGGGGAGCAAATGGTATATCCAAAGTATCCTACTGAAAATATTGCAGCTAATTGCAGCTGAGAAAGGGGAATAGCTCCAGCAGAGTAGGCAATCGAGATTGCTGAAATACTTAAAATTGGATCAAGACCTATCATAGAGAGTATAAAAATCAAACTAATAATAACGATTATAAAGATGATAGCACTTTGAATACCTATACTAGTAATAATTAAATTAATATATTTATCTAAACCGGATATATTTAAGGCATACCCTAAAAATCCTACTGCAGTAAACAGGACTATTTCATTGTTCATATGAGGAAGAGTGGTATTAAAATAATCTTTAAACCTTGCCTTGAATATACTAAACTTTTTTAATAAAGCTGCCAAGAAAATTGGGAATACTATTGAAACTAAGGGTATTACTACAAGAATGCTTTGACCTGATAAATATTGAAAGCAAATAATAAGAATAAGTAATGAGGCAGCGATGACGACGGTTTTTATTAAGCCTCCTGAATTATCGGGTTGATTTTTATTATTTATCTCAGCGTCTTTTAAACAATTGTTTTCTGTTTCTTTAACGGTTATTTTTGTTGTAATGAGGGTCATTGCTATACCGACAACCGAAAGCAGGATGCCGAAAGGTGCATACATATACCACTGCAATCCTGAATACTGTAAGGAAACAGCTACCGCCATAAAACTTGGAGACCAGAGCTTGGCAAGGACGAATCCTCTTGTTAGTGCTTTATAGAACATTTTTTTAGGATAATATTTAGAAATGTTTTCTAAAAGCTTATTAACCATAGGGATAGCTGCCATGTTCAATATTATGCCTAAAAGGTGGGCCAGTATCAATGTAAACATATAAAACTTAAAGCTTGTATTTATATGTTTACTAGCAAAATTGGAGATGCACGAGCTGAAATCTTCAAAATGAAATATAATACTGAGGAGAGGCACTGAAAGAAGCAGTGTCATCAATCCTGCATTTTTTATTAAAGCTTCAACCCAAACAGATAGTATAGCCTGATTTTTTACTAATAAATAGGTTCCTATAAGCATCATAATAAGTGAAATATATTTGCTAGTTCTTGTCACTGAAGGAAATGAAATCAGATAGATGATTATAAGTACCGGAACTAATATGATTTTCAGAAATTCTACATCGAAAAAAGAGTTAGCCAGAAATAATAATATGTAACATAACATGAGGGTGGCTTTGATTTTATATATATAGTTTATACAAATCATTCATATCACCTGCTTCAAATATTTTTATGTAATCCTAAGATTATAGCATATTTTTATAATTTTGTGATAGTAATTTTACAAATAGCAATAATAAAGCCGTCCCCTTAATTTAAAATTAAGGGGACGGCTTTATTATTGCTATTTGTAATCCTTGCACAATAGTGCCCTGATATAACCCCGATCGGTAGAGGTTGATTCTATATAAAAACCTCGGCCGTAATAGAAACGGATGAGAGAAAAAATCTTTGATGCAGTGTGCAGATAAAGCTTCTTTATACCTAGTTCTTTCATTGCCATATCTACAACATTCATAATGGCTTTACCGACTCCATTGTTCTGATAGTCAAGTCTTACTCCAAACCGACTGAAATAAGCGGTATTATTAGGAGAGATCTCAACCCTGGCACTTCCTACAGGGATACCATCAATATAGGCCACAAAGACTTCCTTGGTTTCAATATCTTTTTTTATGTCTTCATAAGTTTCTTCTAAAGCAGCAATCTTTCCATTCAATCCTGCCAATTCCATATATTTTTCAAATGCTTCTTTTGTAATCTGTTGTATTTCTGGAATATCGTCAGCAGTTGCCTTTCTAACTTCAAATGACCAACTTGCCATTTTATAACCCCCTAAAATAAATTATTTTCCCATCAAAAGTGCCATTACTGCCTTTTGTGCGTGCATTCTATTTTCAGCCTCATCAAAAATTACTGAATTAGGACCATCTATAACATCTTCTGTAACTTCAAAGCCCCTATAAGCAGGTAAACAGTGAAGGAAGACGGCATCTTTTTTTGCTTTAGCGAATAGCTCTTTATTTACCTGATAAGATTGGAATATTTTTATTCTTTCAGCTTTTTCGGCTTCTTGCCCCATGCTTATCCAAGTATCGGTATAAACCGCATCTGCATGGGATATTGCTTCAATAGGATCATTAGTAATGGTAATTTTACATCCGGTCAATTTTGCGTCTTCTTTGGCTTTCTCTATAATTTCAGCATTGCATTCATAGCCCGCGGGTGTTGCAACTGCAATATCCATTCCCACTTTGGTACAGCCGAATAGAAGGGAATGTGCCACATTGTTTCCATCTCCCACATACGCCAGCTTAAGACCTTGCAAGGTAGATTTGTGCTCATAAATAGTTAGTAGGTCTGCCAGTGCTTGACATGGGTGGAGAAGGTCAGTTAATCCATTGATAATAGGAATAGAACCATATCGTGCCAAATCCTCTACATCACTTTGCTTAAAAGTTCTGATCATAATGCCATCTATATATCTTGATAATACATTTGCAGTATCATAGATAGTTTCACCTCTACCCAATTGGATATCGTTAGAGCTTAGAAAAAGGGGATAACCTCCTAATTGAGTCATCCCTACTTCAAAGGATACCCTAGTGCGTGTGGAGGATTTGGTGAAAATCATACCTAGGGTTTTACCCTTTAAAAGGTGATGTTGTATACCATGCTTTTGTTCATATTTTAGCTTCCCAGCCAGTTTCAAAATGTTTTGTACTTCATCAACCGTTAAATCATGTAAGCTTAGTAAATGTTTCATTGTTGTAGCTCCTTTTAAGATAGTGAGGAGTGGGTAGTGGAGAGTGGGGAGTGAGAAGAATTCTTTTCTACTTCCCTCTACCTAGTCCTTTTTATCTATTATTTATTTAATTTGATTCATATATGAATAGTTAGAATAGAAGATGAGGGCTTTTCTCTCCACTCTTCACTTTCCACTCCTCACTGGTGAATATTCATCTAATGCATATATTTCAATATTATTATTTTCCATAACATTTTTTAATGCCATTAAGATTGCATTTACAGTATCTAAAGATGTAATACAGGGTATATTGAATTCCATCGAAGTACGTCTTAGGAAGAAACCATTCCTAGTGCTGATCTTCCCTTTAGTTGGTGTATTGATAACCATATCAATTTTATCTTCTTTTAACAACATTTGCACATCGTCCATAGGAGTTAGGCTAATATTAATACCCTTATTATTTAGATACTGATAGGTATTATCAGTAGCAAATAGTTTGTATCCCATATTGAGAAGTTTGCTGGCTATTTCCAGGCTTTCTTCATGATCTCGTTCTGCAATCGATAATAGTACGTTTCCACCGGTTGGAACTTTCAGGCCTGAAGCTATCAATGCTTTATATAAAGCTTTTGCATATTCCTTATCAACACCCATAACCTCACCGGTTGATTTCATTTCCGGGCTGAGAAAGGTATCTACTGTAGTCAACTTAGCGAAGGAGAACACAGGAGCTTTTACAGTAATATAGTCAGTTTCAGGAGCTAATCCTGAGTGATAACCCATTTGCTTCAATGATTCACCCATGATGATTCTTGTAGCCAGAGTAATCATCGGAATTCCGGTTACCTTGCTGAGAATAGGAACTGTTCTGCTTGCTCTTGGGTTAACTTCGATAACATAGAGTTTATTATTTTCATCCAATACGAACTGAATATTGAATAAGCCTTTTACTTGGAGAGCCTTAGCCATTTTTGTAGTATAATTAACGATAGTTTCTTTTGTTTTCGCATCAAGGCTTTGAGGTGGATATATTGCCATACTGTCGCCGGAGTGCACACCGGCACGTTCAATATGTTCCATGATACCTGGAATCAAAACATCAGTACCATCAGAGATTCCATCTACCTCAACTTCTTTCCCGGTGATATATTTATCTACCAATACAGGGTGCTGCGTAGAAATATCTACCGCAAGCTGCATGTACTCTTTCAGTTCTTTTTCATTATATACGATTTCCATGGCACGACCTCCTAATACATATGAAGGTCTCACAAGGGCGGGATAACCAATCCTATTTGCAATTTCTACAGCACCTTTTACAGAAAAAGCGGTACTTCCTGGAGGGAGCGGAATGTCTAGTTTTTCTAACAATTTAAGGAATTTATCCCTGTCCTCTGCAGTATCGATACTCTCTACAGAAGTACCTAATATTTTCACGCCAGCTTGAGATAAAGGTTCCGCAAGGTTGATAGCAGTTTGACCGCCAAACTGAACAATTACACCTTCCGGATTTTCCTTATGAACAATATCTAATACACATTCTTTAGTAAGTGGTTCAAAATAAAGTTTGTCAGAGGTATCAAAATCAGTACTTACTGTTTCAGGATTATTGTTTACGATAATAGATTCAATTCCCAATTCTCTTAGCGTTTGCACTGAATGCACGCTGCAGTAATCGAATTCAATACCCTGACCAATACGGATTGGACCCGAACCAATAACCAGCACTTTTTTTCCATCAGTTTCAATTGCATCGTCCTTACCTTCGTAAGTAGAATAGTAGTAGGGGGTTACTGCTTGAAATTCTCCTGCACAAGTATCAACCATCTTATAGACTGGATCAATGTTATAATTCCTTCTTTTGGCAATAACTTTATCTACAGTTGTTTTTAATAGGTTAGCAATATAAGAATCACCGAAACCAATCCTTTTTGCCTTATTCATTAAATCATAATTTATGGATTCGATATCGGAGCTCATAAGTGCTTTTGCAAAACATACAATATTTTCAAGTTTTTTAATAAAGAAGTAGTCAATCTTAGTGATATTAACAATTTCTTCTGCCGTTATCCCTTTTTGAAGAGCCTTGCATAAGGCAAAAATTCTATCATCCTGCGGTGTTTTGATGTATATTAGCAATTCCTCAACAGAATGGTTATCAAATTCTTTTAATCCAAGCTGATAGTTAAGTTTAATATCTAATGAATCAATCGCCTTTAGCAGTGATTCTTCAAAGGTTCTTCCAATTGCCATTACTTCTCCGGTAGCTTTCATCTGTGTACTTAAAGAACGATTGGCTGTGCCAAATTTATCAAATGGCCATCGGGGAACCTTGGTTACTACGTAATCAAGAGATGGCTCGAAGCAAGCATAAGTGTTTTGAGTGACCGAGTTTTTAATCTCATCTAAATTCATTCCGATAGCAATCTTAGCAGTTACTCTTGCGATAGGGTATCCGGTTGCCTTGGATGCTAATGCACTAGAACGGCTAACCCGAGGGTTAACTTCGATAACTACATACTCATAGCTATATGGATTTAAAGCAAACTGTATATTACAGCCTCCATTGATTTTGAGTGCACGGATGATTTTTATGGAGGAAGTTCTTAGCATCTGATATTCTACATCGGACAGTGTTTGGCTGGGAGCCACAACAATACTATCTCCAGTGTGCACACCAACAGGATCGAAGTTTTCCATATTACAGATTACAATACAGTTATCTGCATTATCGCGCATAACTTCATATTCTATCTCTTTCCAGCCGGCAACACTTTGTTCCAAAAGAACCTGCTTGATAGGACTCATTTTCAAGCCGCGACCCGCAATGTATTTAAACTCTTCCATATCATTGGCAATGCCGCCGCCGGTTCCGCCAAGCGTATAGGCTGGACGAATAATAATTGGAAAGCCTATTTCCTCAGCAAATGCGACTGCGTCTTGAAGATTAGTTACAATACTGCTTAGTGCAACCTTTTCATCAATTTCTTCCATAGTCTTTTTGAAGAGATCTCTGTCTTCCGCTTTCTTTATTGATTGAAGGGAAGTTCCTAGTAATTCAATTGCCAGCTCATCTAATATACCGTCTTTTGCTAATTCAACAGCCATGTTCAAGCCTGTTTGACCTCCCAGAGAGGGAAGGATGCCATCCGGCTTTTCTTTATAAATAACTTTCTTTACAAAATCCAGAGTAATCGGTTCGATATAGACTTTGTCTGCAATCCCCATATCTGTCATGATGGTAGCAGGGTTACTGTTGATGAGCACAACCTTGATTCCTTCTTCTTTTAAAGACTTGCAGGCTTGTGTTCCCGAGTAGTCAAACTCGGCAGCTTGACCGATGATAATAGGACCCGATCCGATTACCATGACTTTCTTGATATCTGTTCTTTTAGGCATTAGTGCTCACCTCCATCATTTCAATAAAATCATCAAATACATATGCGGAATCCTGAGGACCCGGAGCAGCTTCGGGATGATACTGCACACTGATAATAGGCATGTATTTGTGTCTAAATCCTTCTACAGTCTTATCATTTATATTCATATGGGTAATGATAATATCCTCACTGAAACTATCTTCCAAAGCGTAATTGTGGTTTTGTGAAGTAATATACACTCTTCCGGTAGTGAAATCCTTTACAGGATGATTTCCGCCGTGATGACCAAACTTCAATTTATAAGTATTGCCACCCAGAGATAAGCCAAGCAGTTGGTGTCCCAGGCAAATACCCATCATCGGTTTTTGACCTAACAGTTTTTTGATGTTTTCTACAACTTCAGGTAAATCTTTAGGATCTCCAGGTCCGTTTGAAAGAAGAATCCCATCAGGATTCAACGCCAAGATTTCTTCAACTGCGGTTGTATATGGGAATACATATAATTCACAGCCTCTGTTGTTAAGAGACCTTAGGATATTCTGCTTAACACCCAAATCTATTACTGCAACTTTTCTACCGGCACCTGGGATATTGTATACTTCTTTTGTGCTAACTTCCTTTACCAGATCTCTTTTGACAGCAGCATTTTCGTTAATCCTGTTATATAGGACTTCCGGGTCTTGGCATTCAGTAGAGATGATTCCAAACATACTGCCAAAATTTCTGATATGCTGCGTCAAGCTTCTGGTATCAATATCTTTAATTCCTATTATATTATGTTTTTTTAAATACGTATCAGGAGTAATACTGCATCGCCAGTTGCTTGGGGCATCGCATAATTCTTTTACAATAAACCCTTGTGCGTGAGGTTTATAGGATTCATTATCCATTTCATTAAAACCATAATTACCGATAAGAGGATAAGTCATGGTTATCATTTGTCCATTATAGGAAGGGTCAGTCAGGATTTCCTGATACCCGGTCATACAAGTATTGAATACTACTTCTCCAAAGGTTTCACCAATGGCACCAAAGGAACTGCCGAAAAAGGTGGTTCCATCTTCAAGTACTAAGATTGCCTGCATAATTATGCTCCTTTCAAATCAGCTCAGAGTTATCAGCTCAGAGCCATCAGCTCCTAGCTCCAAGCGCCAGGCTCCGAGCTGCTCAATATTTCATCCAATGCTTCAACTATTTTATTAATATCCTCTTCAGTAATAATTAATGGTGGCAGAAATCTCAATACTTTGGTCCCAACGCTTCCTACAAGAAAACCTTTTTCAAAGAGTTTTTTCATTAGATCTTTTGAAATGTCTTGTTTGAATTCTAATCCTATCATTAATCCTTGACCGCGGATTTCATTGATTACTGTATATTTATCTTTTAATTCTTCCAGCTTGTTGTTGAAGTATATACCCATTTTTTCTGCATTCTCAATGATACCGTCATCAAACAGTGTTTCTAATACTGTCAGACCGGCAGTGCATGCGAAGGGATTGCCGCCGAAAGTAGAGCCATGATCTCCCGGTTCAAAAGCGTTAGCGGCATTTTGTTTTGCACACACTGCTCCAATAGGAATTCCGCCGCCTAATGCTTTGGCAAGAGTAAAAATATCAGGTTCAACTTGATAATGTTGATAGGCAAATAATTTGCCGGTCCGCCCCATACCTGTCTGTACTTCATCAAATATTAGAAGCAAATCATTTTTAACGCAAATCTTTTTAACTTCCGTTAAGTATTCTTTCGAAATAGGATTCACGCCGCTTTCACCTTGAATTAGTTCCAGCATAATAGCACATGTTGAAGAAGTTATTGCTTCTTTGAGAGCTGCAATATCATTTATTTCAATATGTTTAAAGCCCGGTGTGAGAGGAGCATATGGCTTTTGATATTTTTCTTGACCTGTTGCAGCAACTGTAGTCATCGTTCGTCCATGAAATGAATTTTTCAATGTAATAATTTCATATTTATGTGGCTGTTCCTTTTTCTTATAATAGATTCTTGCAAGCTTGATGGCTCCTTCATTTGCTTCGGCACCGCTGTTCGCAAAAAATATCTTATCTGCACATGAATTCTCTACCAGCAATTTTGCAAGCTTTGCTTGAGACTCTATATAGTATAAACTTGAGGTATGTATTAATTTATCAAGCTGCGTTTTTAAGTTATTTATAAGCTTAGGGTGACAATGCCCTAATGCATTAACTGCTATGCCGCCTAAAAAATCATAATACATTTTATCTTCCGAGTCCCATAAATTCATACCTTTTCCACATTTAAAGCATACTGGGATTCTATCTCCAAATACATTCATAAAGTATTCTTTGTCCATTTGAATAACATCTTGTGAGTTCATAAATACACCCCTTTCAAATCTTTAAGGTAATACACTATTTTTATTTATAAATAATTATACAGTTTTATGCATAAAAATGCAATAAGTAAATGAATATTATATGGATATTTACAAAAAATAATTTTGAAATTAAATAATATTTTAGTTCACAGTTATGGATGTTGAAATTCGACACTGTGAGCTAAAGAGGCATGAAAGGCAAAGCAATTAGGCGATTTGGTAAGAATGATAGAAATATAAGAATATAAGTGTCTGTTGTTAAAAAAAAATTTTAAAAATCAGATGTAGTAATGTTTGATTTATATCTAGAAATGGGTATAATAATATTAAGGTCAAAGAAAGTCAAAGACAGAGGAGAATATTATAGTATGAGGATAACTGATATTATTGAGAATTTTTTAAAGGAAATGATACAAGAAACAGAAGGTGTGGTAGAAATACAGAGAAATGAATTAGCCAGTTATTTCAACTGCGTTCCTTCACAGATTAATTATGTGATTGATACTCGTTTTACTGCAGAAAGAGGCTATATTGTACAAAGCCGACGTGGTGGCGGTGGTTATATAAAAATAAAGAGAATAAATATAAATAAAAGTAATTATCTTATGCATATAGTAAATAGTATTGGTGATTCGATTACCCAACATTCTGCCGAAGCATTCGTTAATAATTTCTTTGATTATGATGCGGTTGATGAGAAAGAGGCAAGGCTAATGAAAGTCGTAGTAAGTGATAAAGTATTAAATGTGCCGCAGCCGGTTAGGGATAAACTAAGGGCTAGTTTATTAAAAAATATGATATTGAGTATGATTTAGTTTAGCTAGGAGGCGGGAGCCTGGAGCCTGGAGCCTGGAGATTATATGATGCATTTTAATGATTTCCGGCTCCAAGCTCTTAGCTCCGAGCCCCGAGCTATATAAAAGGAGTGTGATAGATGTGATATGTCAGAGATGCCAGCAAAGACCGGCAAGTGTTCATGTTACGCAGATTATAAACAATGAGAAAAGGGAAGTGCATTTATGTGAACAATGTGCCCATGAAGATGAGCAAATTGCTTTTAGCAATCCATTTAGTTTTGTTTCTCCATTTAATATCAGTAATTTCCTTACAGGCTTTTTAGGAAAAGATTTGGCATATCAGGTTAAGCATAAAGAACCAACAGTAATGCCGGTATGCAGCAATTGTGGAATGACATACGAGCAATTTACACGAAGTGGAAAGATGGGATGTGCGAACTGCTATCTTGCATTTAGTAATACACTTGAATCAGTGTTAAAACGAGTTCATGGAACCACCTATCATAATGGTAAGTTGCCTCAGAGAACAGGCGGAAAAATAAAATCAAAAAGAGAGATGGATTCCTTGAAGTCAAAGCTGATTAAAGCAGTTCAAAATGAAGAATACGAGCAAGCTGCAGATTTGAGAGATCAGATTAGAGAATTGGAGCTGCAGCTAAAGGAGGAAGAATGATATGGCAGCATGGTATATCGAAAAAGGCCCGGAGGGGGATGTTGTAATAAGCAGCAGGGTCAGGCTTGCAAGAAATTTTAATTCCATTCCTTTTCCTGCACGTATGAATAGAGAGCAAGGATTAGAAGTCATTGAGAAATGCAAGAGTGCTATTCTTGGAAGCGAGAAACCTTTATTAAAAGAATATAAGTATGTTTCTATATCTGAATTAGATGTTGTTGAAAAACAAGTTATGGTAGAGAAACATTTGATAAGTCCTGAGATGCTTCAAGAGGCTCATTCCAGGGGGGCAATGCTGAGCCATGATGAAAAGGTGAGTATTATGATTAATGAAGAGGATCATCTCAGGATACAATGTCTTTTCTCTGGAATGCAGGTAGATGAGGCGTGGAAGTTATCAAATCAAATTGATGATATATTCGAAGAAACCATTGAATATGCTTATCATGAGAATTATGGTTATTTGACATGTTGTCCGACAAATGTTGGAACAGGGCTAAGAGCATCGGCAATGGTGCATCTTCCTGCACTGACGATTACAGGATATATTAATAGTATTTTGAATGCAGTGAGCAAGCTGGGTATTGCAGTAAGAGGAATTTATGGAGAAGGAAGCGAAGCAAGAGGAAGTATTTTGCAGATTTCCAATCAAGTGACATTGGGAATACCTGAACAAGAGGTTTTGGAGAACTTGAAAACTATCGTGAACCAGATTACCGATCAGGAAAGAGCAGCACGAAATAGCCTTCTTAAGAACAGCAGATTGAAGCTGGAGGATAGACTATATCGTTCTTATGGAATATTCAGTAATGCAAGAATAATGACCTCAGAAGAATTTATGAAATTATTATCTGATGTCAGGTTAGGGGTCAATTTGGACATAATAAAAAATATTACGATAGAAACTCTTAATGAATTGATGGTGGCGACGCAGCCTGCTAGTATCATGCAAGAGTATGGCCGTCAGCTGGGTCCTGAAGAAAGAGATGTAAAAAGGGCAGAATTAATTCGTGAAAAAATAGGATGAAAATAATTGAGAATTGATAATTGAAAATTATTTAGATTAGACTTAAAGGAAAACATTCTTTTATCATTTACGGTAGATTTGTGAATTGCGTATTAATGAATTTTCAAATATCTTCATATTGATAAAGGAATGAAGAATTATCTATTAACTGTTTTTAAATTCTCAATTCTCCATTCTCAATTTTCAATTTATTAAGATACCATCTAATTAAGAGTGAAGAATTGTACTATATGATAAGAAGTATTTATGGAAGGGAGATATATATATGGCTACATTTGAAAACAGATTTACAGAGAGAGCAGAAAAAGCTTTAAGAATTGCTCATGAGGCGGCGATGGAATTAGGTCATAATTATGTAGGAACAGAACATATATTGCTAGGATTACTCAGAGAAGGTGGCGGTGTCGCTGCAAGAGTTTTACAGAATCAAGGAATCACAGAAGAAAAAGTTATCAAACGGATCAATGAATTGATTGGCATTTCAGAAAAAACAGAGGAACAGCCTGCAGGCTTAACGCCTAGGACGAAGCGTGTTGTTGAACTTAGTTTTATAGAAGCGAGAAGGATGGGACATAATTATATCGGCACAGAGCATATTCTTTTGGGAATCATGCGTGAAGGTGAAAGCGTGGCAGTAAGAGTATTAAATGATCTTGGATTGGACATTCAGAAATTATATGCAGAAACACTTCGTATGCTTAATGAAGAAACGCCAGGGGTTTCGGGTGCACCAAAAACAGCATCAGGGGCTAATAATACTCCTACATTGAATCAATTTGGCAGAGATTTAACCGAAATGGCGAAGGAAGAAAAATTTGACCCTATTATCGGAAGAGATAAAGAAATCGAACGTGTAATACAGATCTTGAGCCGAAGAACGAAAAACAATCCTTGCTTGATTGGTGAGCCGGGAGTAGGTAAGACAGCAATAGCAGAAGGACTAGCACAAAAAATTGTTGAAGGCAATACGCCGGAAATTTTGAAAGATAAAAGAGTAGTTACTTTAGACTTATCTTCTATGATTGCAGGAGCAAAATATCGGGGTGAGTTTGAAGAGAGACTAAAAAAAGCCATGGATGAGATACGCAAAGCTGGAAATGTTATTTTATTCATTGATGAAATGCATACCATTATAGGAGCAGGTGCTGCAGAAGGAGCTATTGATGCCTCGAATATCCTTAAGCCATCTTTGGCCAGAGGAGAGCTTCAGGTCATCGGAGCAACAACATTGGATGAATATAAAAAGCACGTAGAAAAAGATGCGGCATTAGAGAGACGCTTTCAACCAATCACTGTAGGAGAACCTACTATTGATGAGAGCATTAAAATTTTGAAAGGCATAAGAGATAAATATGAAGCACATCATAGAGTGAAAATTACTGATGGAGCCTTAGAAGCAGCTGTAAAGCTGTCAGACCGTTACATTGCAGATAGATTTCTGCCGGATAAGGCTATTGATTTGATGGATGAAGCAGCTTCAAGAGTAAGGTTAAAAACATTTACCGCACCTCCGGATTTAAAACAGCTGGAAGAAAAGATTGATAAGCTAAGCAATGAGAAGGAAGAATCCATAAGAGCACAAGATTTTGAAAAGGCAGCAAGAATAAGGGATGAAGAACAAGCACTGAAGCTTCAATTGGATGGAAAGAAGCAAAGTTGGCAGCAAAAGAATCAAACCAATATGATGGTTGTGACAGAGGAAGAGATCGCAGAAATCATTGCCAGTTGGACAGGGATACCGGTAAAACGCCTGGCAGAAGAAGAAAGCGAGCGTCTTTTAAAAATGGAAGATATTCTTCATAAGAGAGTAGTGGGGCAGGTAGAAGCTGTTAAGGCTATTGCTAAAGCTATAAGAAGAGGAAGAGTGGGGCTTAAGGACCCTAAGAGACCGACAGGTTCATTTATATTTTTAGGACCTACAGGCGTAGGTAAGACTGAGCTGTCTAAGGCACTTGCTGAAGCAATTTTTGGTGATGAAGAGGCTATGATACGAATTGATATGTCTGAATATATGGAAAAACACACTGTATCTAGACTAGTTGGTTCACCTCCAGGATATATAGGTTATGAAGAAGGCGGTCAGCTGACAGAAAAAGTGAGAAGAAAACCTTATTCAGTGGTGCTTTTCGATGAAATAGAAAAAGCGCATCCGGATGTATTTAATATCCTCTTACAGATTCTTGAAGATGGGATATTAACTGACGCACAAGGCAGAAGGGTAGATTTTAGAAACACTGTTATTATTATGACGTCTAATGTAGGTGCGCGCATGATTACTGAGCCCAAGAAATTAGGATTTTCTATTTCTGCGGATGAAAGAAAAAACAATTATGAAAGCATTAAAAGTGATGTAATGGGTGAATTAAAAAGGACTTTCAGACCTGAATTTCTTAACAGAGTAGATGAAATTATCGTATTCCATCAGCTTGATGAAGAAGATATTAAGAAGATAGCTTCTTTAATGTTGGATAAGTTGATTGAAAGATTAAAGGCAAATCAAATGACTGTTGATGTTACTGACGCAGCAACGTCAGTACTTGCAAAAGAAGGTTTTGATCCCATATATGGTGCAAGACCCTTGAGAAGAGCGATACAATCAAAGGTAGAGGACCAATTGGCGGAAGAAATGCTTGAAGCACGGATCAAAGCTGGGGATCATGTGACTATTGATGGTGAAGATGGGAAGATAGTGATTAAGAAGAAATAAGCATAGACAGCGGGGAGGGTTTCAGTGTTGCAAAGTGAACAATGAAACCCTCCCCGCTGTCTATTTACTACTTATTTGTAATCATGGTTCCGATTCCTGTATCAGTGAATATTTCAAGCAATAGACAGTGGGGAATTGTTCCATCTATAATATGAGCTCTGTTTACTCCTGCATCCAGTGCTTCTATACATCCTAATACCTTTGGAATCATACCTCCGTTAATGACACCTTTGTTAATAAGATCATATATTTCCTCTTTATTAATTTCAAATATTACATCATCACTGTCACTGCTTGGCTTGATACCAGGTACATCAGTGAGCAACATCAACTTTTCTGCTTTTAAGGCGGATGCGATTGCACCTGCTACTGTATCAGCATTGATATTATAACTTTGACCATCGTTACCTACGCCGATAGGTGCGACGACAGGGATGTATATGTCTTGTGCCATATGCTCCAGCACTTTTGAATTGATATTGGTGATTTTTCCTACATAACCGATATCAGTTTCAATACCATCCACCATGGTTTTGTATTGTTCACATTCTATTAGGTTTCCGTCGATGCCACATAGACCAATTGCTTTACCACCTTTGCAATTGAGCATGGAGACAATTTCTTTATTGGTCTTTCCTACCAGTACCATCTGTGCCACTTCAATGGTTTGCGCATCTGTTACCCGGAGTCCGTTTACAAATTTACTTTCAATACTGTAGTTCTTAAGTGCCTTGGATATATCAGGGCCACCGCCATGTACCACAATAGGATTGACACCAATATATTTGAGAAGGGTCAGATCTTCCATGACAGAGTTCTTTAATTCTTCATTAATCATTGCATTGCCGCCATATTTGATTACTACCGTTTTTCCATAAAGCTTTTGAATATAGGGCAGTGCTTCAATTAATATGCCTGCCTTTTTTATCAGTGTTTCCATATTTAAAATTCCTTGCTTGTAATCTAAAACCTTCATGTTTGATTCCTCCAGTTTCTTGAATTGAGAATTGAAAATTGAGAATGGAGAATTAATCGCAAGTGACTATAATCTGAAATCATTAAAAAATTAATCAAATAGAAAATAACCTAAAATGTCATTCTGAGCGCAGCGAAGAATCTTGGCGTTTAAGCTGTTTTAAAGATTCTTCATTACACTTCGTTTCATTCAGAATGACACAATGCGGACTTTTTGAGTAATTTCGAACATAATCTACCTTTCTTAATTCTGCATAATGTATTTTGATTATTAATCATAAATACAGTCCCGGTGAAGCTAATCCCAGTTTTTCATCCAGTTTGAACATTATATTCATATTTTGAATGGCTTGACCTGCTGCACCCTTGATAAGGTTATCCAATGCAGATACTACCACAACCCTGTTTAACCTTTCGTCTACTACTAATCCGATATCTATGAAATTAGAACCTGCTACATGGTTTGTTTCAGGAAGCTGTCCTTCATTATAGATTCTTACGAAGAAATCATCTTTGTAGTATTCTTTATAAACATCTAACAGATATGCTGCTGAATATTTATTCTTTAGATTTGCATATATAGTACTTAATATGCCACGCTTCATAGGTATTAGATGAGGAGTGAAGGATACAATTATTTCTTCCTGTGCCGCAAGACTTAACTCCTGCTCGATTTCAGAAGTATGTCTATGAGTAGCAACTTTATATGCCTTCATATTTTCAGTACATTCACAAAAGTGAGAATCTAAAGCTAATCCTCTCCCAGCCCCAGAGACACCTGATTTAGCGTCGATAATAATGTTGGCAGTGTCAATGAGTTTGTTAGCTAGCAAGGGCACTAGACCAAGAATGGAACAGGTTGTATAACATCCGGGATTGCCGATCAAGTGTGCATTGGCAATTTGCTCTCTATGTAGTTCAGGCATACCATAGATAGAATTTTTCAGCAATTCAGGGCTTTCATGTTTTGTTCCATACCATTTTTCATATACACTACTATCGTTATAGCGAAAGTCTCCGCTTAAATCAATTATCTTTAGCCCTGACTGAATCAAGTGAGGGATGATTGTTTTAGAAGCCCCATGAGGAAGGGCGGTAAAAACTACATCACATTTTTTAGAAATAGATTCTACATCCAGTTCTTCGCATACGGTATCTATAATGCTTCGAAGATTCGGATAGATATCTGATATTTTCTGACCTACAAAACTATGGGATACGACAGAAGTAATTTCTGCCTGAGGATGTTGGCATAGTATTCTGACAAGCTCCACTCCTGCATATCCTGTTGCACCTAATATTCCAACTTTTATCATTATTAAAACCTCCTTAAAGGATAAATATATAATAAACAATTTTTGTAACAATAAGACTATGCTTATAATTATACAAATTAATGAATAAAAATGCAATAGTTAGTATAACTTTTTTTGGGTTTTTAATTATGTTGACGTAATTAAAAACCTAAAAAATTTAAAACAGTTCCCCTTTTGTTAAGATTCGTGATAGAATGTTAAAAGAATATTGTACTATAATATATAGAGAATAGAATGGGGATTTATCATGGTTATTCGTAAGGACATTTTGAGATTATGTATTCCTATTATTGCTGAACAAACTTTTACGGTATCGATGGGTATGGTAAATACTATGATGGCTGGTCATATCAGCCCAGAAGCAGTTTCAGCGGTAGGAATGATAGACTCTATAAATAATATACTTATTGCTTTTTTTGCTGCATTAGCAGTTGGGGGAACAGTAGTGGTAGCACATTATATAGGACAAAATAATAATAATAATGCCAATGAAGCGGCAAAACAGGCTTTGCTTGCAGGTCTGATAATATCCTTAGTGATAACTATCATGATATGGATCTTTCGTTATCCTATCATAGACTTTTTATATGGTTCTGCTGATAAGAGTGTGCTAAATGATGCGGTAATGTATTTAGGAATTACCTTAATCACGTATCCTTTAATTGCATTAACTTCCATTTCCTGTGGAATTTTAAGAGGTGCTGGCGATACAAAAACACCAATGATGACTACGATTATTATGAATATAGTAAATATTGTTTTGGGTTATATTCTGATTTTCGGTATACAAGTTGATGGTATCCGGTTGCCCGGCTTCGAAATTAAGGGCGCTGCAGTAGCAATTGCAATAGCAAGAACATTGGGAGCAGTACTTATACTTTATGCATTAGTAAGAGGTTCTAAAGTTGTTAAGTTATCTAATATATACTCTATTAAGATTAATATGGAGATGCAGAAATCGATATTTGGAATAGGTATTCCGGCTAGTGTTGAGTCACTTTTGTTTTTTGGCGGTAAGCTCATTACACAAGTTTTTGTAGTAGGAATGGGAACAATTACTATTGCAGCTCATTCCATTGCAGGGTCTGTTATAACTATGATTAATATCCCGGGTACAGCTATGAATCTTGCAGCAACGGCGATTGTCGGACAGGCTATGGGTCGTGGAGATAGTGAACAAGCAGAAAAGGATTTGATTTACATTGTAAAGCTATCAACCGTAGGTTTGCTGGTATGTTGTGCTATTGCGTTCCCGCTTTCTAATTTAATTTCATTGTTATATACACAAGATTATGGGGTTATGAAATTATCGGCACTTTTGATAAGAATTACAGTTGTATGCACTCCTATTATTTGGCCCACTGCTTTTATTTTAAATTCAGGGTTTAAGGGAGCAGGAGATGTAAGATATACTTTAGTGACTTCCATTTCAAGTATGTGGATTTGCAGAGTGGGATTAGGCTATGTATTGGCTATTCCTCTAAAGATGGGTGTTATCGGCGTTTGGATGGGAATGTATATTGATTGGCTTTTAAGGGGAATTTTATATTATTTTAGGATGAAAAGCGGGAAGTGGAAGAATCACATTGTAGTAAAAAGTGAAGAGGGTATCTAAAAAACAGTCCATTGTATATTATGTCATATGACATAATATACAGAGAGTAAAATTTAACGAGGTGGATATCTTAAAAATGAGGGACTTTGTTCAAAAGCAAAAAGAATTTTCGGAAGAGAAAAAGAGAAGAATCGGAATCATGGGCGGAACTTTTGATCCGATACATTATGGACACCTTGTGATTGCTGAGGCGGCTAGAGTAAAGTTTGACCTTGAGCAAGTCATCTTTGTTCCCTCGGGCAATCCTCCGCATAAAAAAGGGCAAGAAGTTTTGGATAGGACACATAGGTATTTAATGACTTTATTAGCAATCGCAACGAATCCATATTTTGAAGTATCCAGAAATGAAGTAGACAGAGAAGGATATACTTATACGATAGATACCATTCGCAATTTTGATGTTGAGTTTAAAGGAGAAGCACAGTTGTTTTTTATTACCGGTGCAGATGCGCTTAATGAAATTCTTACATGGAAAGAAGCCGAAAAGCTGCTGTCTGTTTGCAAGTTTGTTGCTGCTACAAGACCCGGATATCAGGCAGAAGAGCTAATTAAGGATATAGAATATCTAACAGTAAATTTTAATGGTCAAATTCATTTTGTAGAAGTGCCGTCATTGGCAATTTCGTCAACAGATATCCGTGAAAGGATAAGGAATGGTTTGTCAATTAAATATCTTTTGCCGGAGCCGGTTGAAAATTATATCTATAAAAATAGATTATATATAAATGATTAATATTACAAGTTTTAAAAGATGGAACTATATATTACTAGGGGAGTCTAAAAACACATGATGGATGAAAGTAAGATGATAGAAAAACTGGAAGGATTACTTACGCCTTGCAGATTTAAGCATTCTATAGGTGTAAGAGATACTGCTGTAGGGCTTGCAAAGATCTACGGAGGTGATGCTGAAAAAGCCAGGATTGCAGGATTGTTGCATGATTGTGCGAAAGATGTAAAAAAACAGCAGATATTGCAACAGTGTGATAATTTTGGTATAGTATTAGATGAAATTGAAAAAACAGAATTCCGATTAGTTCATGGACCATTAGGAGTGAAGTTTGCACAGTGTTATTTTGGAATAGAGGATAAAGAAATCTTGAATGCGATTTATTATCATACAGTAGGAAAAGAAAACATGGACATTTTAACTAAAATTATTTATTTAGCAGATTTTATTGAACCGAATCGTGATTTTCCGGGTGTCGAGAACTTAAGAAAGACTGCACAGAAGAACTTAGATAAAGCAATTGTTTTGGCTATCGATGGTACCATCTTACATGTATTGGAAAAAGGTAGGCTGATTCATCCTAGTACAATCAATGCAAGGAATTATATTTTATTGAACGCCAGATAAGGATTTAGCAGGAGTGGTTATATGAATTTTAAAGTATTTATGCGGTTGGTATTACTGCTGGTAGTGACGTTTTCTCTTATAGCAGGAGTCGTAATTGGGGGCGTTGCCTTATCTTATAAAATTGCAAATTATAATAATGATTCAGATATAGGAATGGGGAGCGGTGAGAGCTCAGACTCTCCTCAAGGTAGTGGTGAAGCAGAGAAACAAAAGCCGAATATTCTAAACGTCTTATTACTTGGCGTTGATGCAGAAGGTTACAGAACAGATGTAATTATTGTAGCACAATATAATGAGGACACAAAAAAGGTTAATATGCTTCAAGTACCTCGTGATACAAAGATTGAAACTTTTAGAAGTGATAAAAAGATCAATTCTGCGTATGCGTTCGGACAAGAGCAGGAACTATTTACTGCTATAAAGAACCTTCTTGATATAGAAGTTGATAAGTATATTTTAGTGAATCTTAAAGGTTTCCGCACACTTATTGATGAAATTGGCGGGGTAACAGTAAATATTCCTATAAATATGTACTATGAGGATCCGCTGCAGGGTTTATATATTAATCTAAACAAGGGAACACAGGTCTTGAATGGTAAAAAGGCAGAGATGTTTGTAAGATTCAGAAAGAATTCTGACGGCACCGGTTATCCTGATGGTGATGTAGGGCGTGTGAAAGCACAGCAGGATTTTCTTAAAGCTGTAATAGATAAAACCCTTAGTCTAAAGAATGTTTTTAAAATTCCCAAGTTAGTTGCTATAGTTGTGCAAAATGTAAAGACGAATTTTGAAGCGCAAGAAATGTATAAGTATGTGGATGATGCGCTTCAACTCAATAAAGATAGAATTACTATGATGACACTTCCGGGAGAGGGCGAGTTTATCGGCGGAGTCTCATACTTTATTCATGACAAAGAAAAAACTGCAGAAATGATAGAGACTTATTTTAATTCGGGAGAAAGTGTTAATGATAGTATTATAGAGACTAATTCAGGGAATAATAACCAGAACGAAGAAAAGCAGCAAGCTGAAGCAAAAGATGAAGAGGAAGAAAATAATCTAATAGAGTATAAATCTAGTTGGATAAATAAATTTATAAAAATTGAAGTAATGAATGGTTCTAGTGAGGATGGGATAGCAGCTAAAATAGCTGAAGATTTAAGAATGAAAGGCTTTAGCGTAGTAAGGGTAGGTAATTTTCAAGGTGTGCGTTATAGCAAAACCAAAGCAATTGACAGGACAACCAGAGGATATTCAAAAGAAGTTGTAAAGGCTTTGGGACAAATAGATACAGGCAAGGATTTGGATAAGGCCAGTGGCGTTGATGTAACAGTGGTTGTTGGAAACGATATGGTTGAAATACAATAAAAGAGCGACTTTGTCGTTCTTTTTTTCACAAGATATAGAATTTTTTAATAATATATAGTAAAATAATATGAATAGTGAGGAGTGGGGAGTGAATAGTGGGGATATCAAAGCGTTTTTTTACTATCCACTGTCCACTCCCCACTATGAGAATCAACTAGTTAACAGGATATTATTAATATGCAAAATAAATATATTAAATAAAGAGGAGGCAACAATTATAGTGACATTACATCCGGAACAATTGGCATTGAAGATAGTGGAGGCTTTGGATAACAAAAAAGCAGAGGATATCGAGGCATTAAATATTAGGAATATATCTTTTTTAACTGATTATTTTGTTATCTGTTCAGGAAATTCTACTGTGCAAGTTAAGGCACTTGCGGATACAGTAGAAGAAAAGCTTATGGAGCTGGGATATCATCCTGCTCATAAAGAAGGATATTCAAGTGCAAGCTGGATTTTACTTGATTACGGCGAAGTGGTTGTGCATATATTTTACCATGAAGCACGTTCATTTTATAAGCTTGAGCGTCTATGGTCAGATGCACCACGTTTAGATATTCAATCAATCATTAATCGAGTTTAATAACGAGGGGGAGAAAAATGAGTTACCAGTTTACTGAAATAGAACAGAAATGGCAGCAATTCTGGGAAGAACATGATTATTTTAAAGTAGAGGAAAATGATAAGCCCAAATACTATACACTGGAGATGTTTCCCTATCCATCGGGGAACTTACATATGGGGCATGTACGCAACTATTCTATAGGAGATGTAGTAGCAAGGTACAAGGCAATGAACGGCTATAATGTGCTCCATCCAATGGGGTGGGATTCTTTCGGACTTCCTGCAGAAAACGCGGCCATTAAGCACGGCATTCATCCTAATGAATGGACTTGGTCAAACATAGAAAATATGAGAAAGCAGCTGCAGCGGCTGGGCATAAGCTATGATTGGAACAGAGAAGTAGCCACCTGTCATTTAAGCTACTATAAGTGGACACAGTGGATGTTCTTGCAATTCTTTAAAAATGGGCTCGCTTATAAGAAGAAATCTTATGTAAATTGGTGCCCATCATGTACTACTGTACTGGCAAATGAGCAAGTAGTAAATGGCAAGTGTGAAAGATGCAAGTCGGATGTAGGTAAAAAAGATTTGGAACAGTGGTTCTTTAAAATTACCGACTATGCGCAAAGGCTGTTGGATGATATTGATAAGTTGGAAGGATGGCCTGATAAGGTCAAAACTATGCAAGCTAACTGGATTGGACGGAGTGAAGGTGCAGAAGTACAATTCAAAATTGACGGGATGGATAATACGCTTACTGTATATACTACACGACCGGATACGATCTTTGGCGTATCCTACATGGTGATTGCTCCGGAGCATCCAATGGTTCAAGATTTGATTAAAGGATTGCCGCAGGAAGAAGAATGTAATAAGTTTATACGAAATATGCAGTTTTTAAACGAAATAGCGAGAACCTCTAGTGAGACTGAAAAAGAAGGTGTATTTACCGGAAGGTATGCGATTAATCCTTTAAATAATGAAAAGATACCTATTTATCTTGCGAATTATGTATTGATGGATTACGGTACAGGTATTGTTATGGGTGTACCTGCCCATGACCAGAGAGACTTTGAGTTTGCACGTAAATATAATCTTCCCGTACTAGTAGTGATTCAACCGGAAGGACAGCAGCTTGATGGCGATATTATGACACAAGCTTTTCCTGCTGAAGGGCTGATGGTGAATTCAGGAGAATTTAACGGACTCAGTAATGAAGAAGGCTTAAAAAAGATAATAGATTCTATTGAAAAAGATAAATTAGGAACGAGAAAAGTTAATTTTAAATTAAGAGATTGGCTGATTTCAAGACAGAGATACTGGGGAGCTCCTATCCCTATTATTTACTGTGACGATTGTGGTGCGGTTGCAGTCCCAGAAGGAGACCTGCCTGTGCTGTTGCCGACAGATGTGAGATTTACCGGTGCCGGTGAATCACCATTGAAGACTTCTGAAAGCTTCATGAAGGCAAAATGTCCGAAGTGCGGGAAAATGGGTACAAGAGAAACAGATACAATGGATACTTTTGTTTGTTCATCTTGGTATTTCCTACGGTACTGTGATCCTTGCAATGACAATGAGCCGTTTTCTAAAAAAGCAGTAGATTATTGGATGGGGGTAGACCAATATATAGGTGGTGTGGAACATGCTATCTTGCACTTGTTGTATGCCCGGTTCTTCACGAAAGTATTGCATGATCTTGAATATGTATCCGTCGATGAACCTTTTACCAACTTGTTGACACAGGGCATGGTGCTTAAGGATGGAACAAAGATGTCCAAGTCCCTTGGGAATGTAGTTAGTCCGGAAGAGATTATTGGAAAATATGGTGCGGATACTGCAAGATTGTTTATACTTTTTGCTTCTCCACCTGAGAAGGACCTTGAGTGGAGTGATCAGGGAGTAGAAGGGTCTTTCCGATTCCTGAACAGGGTATGGAGGATAGTGGAGGAGTTTACAAGCATTCTGAAAGATGTTGATGCTGTACAAGGTGATCTATCACCTGAAGATAAGGATTTAAGGTATGCGCTTCATGCAGCTATCAAGAAAGTTAGTGAAGACGTAGGCGAGAGATTTAATTTCAATACTGCAATCAGCGCAGTGATGGAACTTGTGAATGCTTTATATCAATATAAAGAAAGAACTGAAAAATATAATACAGCTTTAGTGAAAGATGCAATAGAAAATCTGATCATTATGCTTGCACCTTTTGTACCTCATATTACTGAAGAGTTATGGGAAAATATTGGTAGAGAGGGAAGTGTTCACCACCAAAAATGGCCTGTATATAGTCCGGAAGCATTGGTCAAAGACGAGGTGGAAATTGTACTACAGTTAAATGGAAAGGTAAAAGACAAGTTGGTGATTCCAACAGGGCTGGATAAGCAAGCTACAGAAAAGGTAGCTATGGATAGTGAAAAAATTCAGAGTATGATTGCTGGGAAGCAGGTTGTGAAAGTCATCGTAGTTCCTGAAATGCTGGTGAATATTGTAGTGAAGTAATCGTTAAAATTGCATACAGTGGAAGATTCTTTAAACGTGTGGCAGAACCTCATTAATAAATAGTTTTCAAAATTTTCAAGGGGGGATAATATGTTTAAATT
>JBFWMP010000006.1:0-45905 GCA_050251575.1 Clostridia bacterium | reverse complement strand
AAATAAATAAAGCCGGGCTTTCACCCGGTTTATTTATTTACCTTACCCTGCTATAGAATTTGTCCACTTGCCGCATTTGTCACCCCACATGGCTACTGTTCTTCCATCCAAATCCACCTTGATGACTTCGCAGCAGTTTGAACAACCATTGCATTCAAAACTAACTGGAACAAAATCAGCATTTGCTGCACCAAAGCCTCTGAACTTTGTCATTTCTCCCGTCTTTTCAATATATTCCTTTGCAAGAATAGCTGACCCTATTGCACCCATTACGTTATAATATTGAGGTATAATCACTTCACATCCTACTTCACGCTCAAAAGCAGCTTTAATCCCTTTATTTGCAGCTACACCCCCTTGGAATACGAAGGGTGGCTTCAATGACTTCCCTCTCCCAAGATTATTGATATAATTTCTTACTAACGCATCACAAAGGCCTTTGATAATCTCTGCTTTCGAAAATCCAAACTGCTGTTTTGCAATCATATCCGACTCAGCAAACACTGTGCACCTTCCTGCTATTCTGACATCCTTTTTCGCCGTTAATGCAAGATCTCCAAATTCCTGAATAGGAATTTTCAATCGCTCTGCCTGGTGGTCCAGAAAGGAACCTGTCCCTGCTGCGCAAACTGTATTCATAGAAAAATCAACAACCATCTTATCTTTAATCATAATAATTTTAGAGTCCTGTCCACCTATTTCAAAAATGGTCTTTACATCAGGATGAAAATAAGTTGTTGCTGAAGCATGAGCAGTGATTTCATTTTTTATGATATCAGCACCTATCATAACTCCTGCCATCTGCCGGCCGCTACCCGTTGTCCCTACACCCGCCACCTGAACCATCTTGTTGTCCATTTCCTCTTTAAGCCTTCTCAGTCCTTTTTTCACTGATTCTAACGGTTGTCCGTTTGTTCTTATATAATCATTGAAAATAACGTTATCTCTTTGATCAATAGCAATCACATTCGTACTTACTGAGCCTACATCAATTCCTATATATATCTTCATCGTATCTTCCTCCGTCCTAGATTCATTCACAGATTCCCAAAAATATTTCATCCCACCAGTTCGTGTTTTAAGCATCCTGCTGGCCACGAGTCCTGTTTACTCTCTGCCTCTTGTGTGGTCTGAGGATTTTTTTTGTTGCGTATTAAGTCTATGAATGCTTCTATTCTAGTTTGATTATTTGCTGTCCCCACTTGTTCATCTAATGAAAGGGATAATATAGGCAGCCCCAGTTTCTTTGAAATCGTCGGTATAGCACTTTGTGTTACCAACTCAGGCAAACAGCCAAATGGCATAAGGTGGATAATACCGTCAAAACCACGTTCTTTAAAATCCACCATCCATCCGACATTTTCCATATCATGCCCACCACAATTCATTTTAACAAATGTTCGTGCTTTGTCGATTACCTGATGAGATTTACTGACACCAATAAATCCCGGCTGAATATTGTGATTGACCCAGTCAGAGATATATTGAACACTTTCCACTTCTATCCCCATATTATTGAGAGTTTGTTCTATCGCCATATTTACAGAACTCTCCATAACTACATAGATTTCTCCTACAATCCCTACTCTTAGCCGTTCTTCTTCCCTTACCTTTACGATTGGAACCTCCTCAATCATCTCAGTTGCTTTTCTATTAACAGCCTCAAGATCTTTCCGAGACCAGCATTCACCATACATCTTTTGTATTTCTGCCCATACATAATTAAAATGTCCTTTTTTTTGTTCATACGCTCTTCGAACCTTAATTTTCTTTTCAATTTCGTCCATCTGACAAATCAACTGATATATGAACCATAAACTTTTTGCAATCTTATTAAGGGAGGAAGCATTTTTCACCTTTTTTAATTTACTATAAAATTCACCAAAGTCTTTAAATATCGAGTCGAAAATAACAACTTCAATATTATAGCCCAAACTTTTTAAAATTCTTTCATGTATTTCTCCATATAAACCTGCCCGACATGGTCCATGCCCTCCGGAAGAGATAATTACCTCTACTCCTGCCTGTGCAGCTTCTATATAAGTCCCCATCATTACTTTAAAAGGAAAACACAAAAATTCCGGACTATATTTTACTCCCAGATCTATAGTTCTCTGAGTTGGCTTTAGCGGCATGACTACTTCATGCCCAAGTAACTCAAACAACTTTCTATATCCCGTAACACATCCCATATATGGGAAAGAGACTCTCATGCAGACTCGCTCCTTTGATCAATATATTTCTTCCTTTTAATCATATCGACAAAAGCCTCTATCCTTGTTTGAAGATGGCTTTCTCCTGTATGTTCATCCACTCTTAAGGTCATAAATGGCTTCTTATAGTTTTCACTTTCTAGCTCTATTAACTTCCCTATCACAGAATCCGGTCCACATCCAAACGCAGTTACATGGATAATTCCATCTATATCCTTATCTTCCAACATAGAGGCAGCAGCCCCATATAACTTATCACTAAAAGTCCAGTATAGTCTTTTTGATTTTTTCCCGAACCTATCTGTGATTTCTTTTTCATTCATCATATCAAAGGTCGTTACCTTTACTTTCATCTGTCGTAGTTTCTCAATGATATCCATGCTTACAAAAGAATCGTATATGTTATAAACATATCCCAGGACTCCAAGTGTTATTTCTGATGAATTATCACTAACTTTTTTAAGAACTTTTACTTCTTTCTCTGCCTCTAAAGCTTCCTGAATGGTTAGTCCGTTTCTACAGCGTTTTCTAAACTGCTGCCAGTGCTTTTCAGCATCTTTTAATGCACTTTTCAACTGCTTCTCGCTCACATTTAACGCGTTGCATAATACGGAATAATTTCTCCAATCGCAGGTATCCTCTGTCTTTCCGTTGATCTCTGCTATCAAAAGTTTATTAGCCGTACCTTCGATGGTATACTTCACCAATTCCGGAAGCCCGATGAATTTTGGGCAAAACCATTTTGAATTTTCTATGCTTACAAACCGTGGAATAAAAATGTAGTCTACATCTTTAGATAAAAGATCTATCACGTGTCCATTAAATATCTTAATTGGAAGGCATATCTCAGGAACTGTAACCTTAATACCCTTTTGAATAAGACTCTTAGAAGTGACATCCGAAATGACAATCTCGGCACCCAGCGTTTGAAACAATCGTTCCCACAAAGGATAATAATAATAAAATAATAATGCGCGCGGCAAACCTATCCTCACACAATCATCTCCCCTTGAGCTTGAGCTCCTATATTCTTTTTTAAATTATCTCTCTTTGATTATATAGAAGATATTACAAATCAATATTAACACGTTCTCAGACTTTTGTGAATATGGTTTTAGAAGTATTTCAAACCCCTATCCTATCCTGTGGCGAGCTATATATATAATAACATCATCTTTCATTGTTAATCTGCATTTTTCAGGGTTTATCATTAATCTATCATTAGCAATTCCTAGAATGATTGCATCTTTTTCTTCCATGTACCTGCAGCATAGATCTTTAAATGACATTCCTATATCTGCATCTTTTATTTTGCATTCATATATTTCATTTCCATATGCAGCTGTCAACAATTCCTTCAAGGTACCACTTACATTTTTGTATAAAGCGCTCCTTACCATAATCCTTCCGCTCACTTGATTACTTATAATGATATCATCAACATTGGTCCTATAAAAGTGAGCAACATTCTCTTCATTTAATACTTCAGCAATCAAATGTGTTTCACTGTTCATCTTATCTACCGCTAGGCATATAAGAACTGATTTCGCATCTGCCATTCCTGAATCGATTATATTTTCGTCTGCTGTAACCATCACTGTGCTTGCTTTTTCAATATTAGCTTTTCTAAGTGTTTCATCCTTTGTAGGATCTCCACGAACAAAATAGGTATTGTCATAAATTAGATCTATCCTCTCAATCGTATCAATAATGATAATTTTTAATTTTGGGCTTTCTTGTATCAGTTCTTCAATAATGATTCTGCTCTTGTTTCCCCATCCAATAACTACTACATGCTTTTCAAACTTTACATTCATTAAGCCCATTCCTTTCCTTAACCTGTTCTCCACAAAGATTGATGTAACAGCCGCCGTAATAAATCCATAGGAGCTTATACCAACAAGCATCAATATTGTTGCTGCCAGTCTTCCGCCCAACGTAGTCGGATAATAATCCCCATATCCTACCGTTGCAGATGTCACAAGACCCCACCAGATCGCATCCCCAACGCTTAAGTCTGGATTCACCGGGCTTTCATAGTAATAATATGCTGCTGCACAAGTAAACAAGCTGATTAATCCTACTGCAAATAACTTATATATATTACTTCTTGTAAAAGACACATTCAGCGCCTTCAGAACATTCATGATAACAGATACCATCGCTACTCCTCGTGAATAAAAATTGTGTATATTAGTTATTATATGTTTTTTTCTCTTGTTTACTGCAAAAAAATAAACTCTGGCATATCCTATTCATCAAAATAATAAGGCTGCCGAAAAATTATATTATCAGCAGCCCTACTATCAACTTGTAAGTCTTATTTAAAAATTCATTTTTTAGTATATTTATTTTAATAATAGTCTTGGTAATAGCAGTACCGTATCCGGGAAATATGAAACCATTGCTAAAACAACAATTAATGGAACTAAGAACGGTATCATCGCTTTATACAATTTTTCCAACTTCACGTTTGCAATTTTAGCACATACAAACAACGACATGCCCACCGGCGGTGTAGATAGTCCGATCATTAAATTCAACACTATTACTACGCCCATGTGTACCGGACTTAGTCCTAGCTGGTTTATTAAAGGCATTAAGAATGGAACGGTAATCAGCAAGATTGATAAACTTTCCATAAACATACCTAAGACTAAGAATACAATGTTTAATAACAAAATAATAATGTATGGATTGGAGGTAACAGAAAGCAAAAAGCTTGCCACCTTTTGTGGTACGCCTTCCATGGCAATAACCCACGAGAAAGCTGCGGCTCCCCCAATAATCAATATAACTGTAGCTGTTGATACAACCGTATTGATAAGAATCTGTCCTAAGTCCTCCAGTGTGATTTCCTTATAGAGAATAAACCCTAAGAAAAAGGAGTAAACTGCCGCAATAACAGCTGCCTCGGTAGGTGTAAAAATCCCTCCCAATATCCCACCAATAATGATAACCGGTGTTAAAAGAGATAAGAAAGCTCCTTTAAAAGAAACCCAAACTTCCTTCCATTCCAAACGCTCTTTTTTAGGATATCCTCTTTTAACAGATATCACATAAACTAAAATCATACAAGCAGCCGCCAGCAAAAGCCCCGGAAGAAAACCGCCTAAAAACAATGCACCAATCGATACTTCTGCTGCAGCACCATACACAACCATCGGAATACTTGGCGGTATAATGGGACCAATGGTAGCTGAAGCAGCCGTAACGGCAGCACTGAAATCAGCATCATATCCCTCTTTTGTCATTGCATCCATTTCTACCTGCCCCAAACCACCTGCATCTGCAACTGCCGATCCTGACATCCCTGCAAAAATAATACTTGCAACAATATTTGCATGTCCCAATCCCCCGGGAATATGTCCTACCAATGAAGAAGCAAACCGGAATATTTTCCTTGTAATACCACCGGTATTCATTAATTGTCCAGCTAAGATAAAGAAAGGTATCGCAAGCAAAATATATGAATCGACCCCGGCAATCATTCTATGAATCGTTGCAACGGCATCATATTTGCCTGTAACCAATACTGCTATAACGGTCCCAAACCCAAGAGAAATTGCTATTGGAACGCCTATCGCCATCATTATAGCAAAAGTAATCATCAATATAGCACCCATGACTTCACTCCTTAATTCATATCAATTTTCTTCTCAAATAATAACTCTATGATAGCGTCAATTAAATGTATCACCATAATTACGGCACTTACAGGAAAAGATAAATAGAACCAGGCTGTAGAAAGATTAATGGTATTATAGGTTTGCGCCCATGTATTCTTTACTATTATAAAGCCTTCTTTTATTACAAATATCAGAAATACAATAGTGATAAGTTCAATAATGATTTTTAATATCTTACTCATACCATGAGGTAGTGCATGAATTAAAAATTCTAATCTTATATGTTCCCGTCGTTTAAAAGCAATGCTTGTTCCTACAAATATCATCCATGCAAAAAGAACTACACTTGTCTCATATACCCATATCAAAGGTGCTTGTAAGATATAACGGTATACTACGCCTGCCGATGTCAATATAGTTAATAAGACTATTAGCACCAACGAAACTTTAACTGCGATTGAATTCGTAATATCACTCAGCTTTCTAATAAAACTATTCATTCTATTACCCCCTACTATCGGATATTATCTGGCTAGAGTAATACTTAATAATAATGTCTAGGATATAACTCTCCTAGACATTATTATTAAGTTCAGCCATTCATTATTCCAAGTCTATCTTATTTTACAGCTTCTTGGATCTTTTGAATTAATTCTTTTCCTAATGTAGCTTCCCATGCAGTATATACAGGCTTCGTAGCATCTTGGAATGGCTTTAAGTCAGGCTTGCTGACCTTCATTCCTTTTGATTCTAGCTCTGCAAGTAACTTTGCTTCACTATCTTGAATCATTTTTCTATGCTCTTGTGCAAATTTTACTGCACCTTCTTTTAATACCTTTTGAACATCTGCCGGTAACTTACTCCATACTTTTTCACTTACGATAAGAGGACAACTTTCATATTTATGATTTGTGATAGAAATATATTTTTGAACTTCGTCAAACTTTGCAGCATGAATATTGGTGATTGGATTTTCCTGACCATCAAATACGCCTTGAGATAATGCAAGGTATAACTCTGGGAATGCCAAAGGTGCTGGACTAGCGCCTAAAGCCTTAAATATATCAAGAGTCATTTTATTTTCAGGTGCTCTTATCTTTAATCCTTTCAAATCTTCAGGCTTTTCAACTGCTTTCTTATTGTTAGTAATATGTCTTAAACCATTTTCCCAATATGCTAAAACTCTGATCCCTTTTGCTGGAAGATCCTTTGCAAGTTCTTCACCGATTGGACCATCTAATAGCTTACCTACTTTTTCAGGAGAATCAAACAAGAATGGAAGTTCAATAGCAGCTAATTTAGGCTCATAACCTGCAATAACTCCATGAGCATTGATACTCATATCCAAGGTACCCATTGCATTTGCTTCCGCCATTTGCTTGTCAGTTCCTAACATCTCTGCCGGATATAATTCGATCTTGACTTTACCGTTTGTTTGCTCACTAACCCACTTTGAATACTGCTCAGCTATTAAATGGCGAGGATTCGTTGTTGGAGCACCATATCCTAGCTTTAAAACAACTTCTGCCTTTTGTTCAGTTTTAGCTTCTGTTTTGGCGGGCTCTGTCTTACTAGGTTCTGTTTTGGCAGGTTCTTCTTTTGCCGGAGCCGGTTGATTACTTACTGAGGTACATCCCACAGTGAATAGCATTACAAATGCCATCAGAATTGAAACTACTACGATACCCTTTCTCATAAACAAATTCCTCCTTAAAAATGAATAGTTTTTATCTTAAAACCCTTTGGTTTTAATCCATATGTGATCCGCCATTTACATCTATATCTTCTCCTGTGATATATGAAGCTCCCTCTGAAGCTAGGAAAGCGACCGTTTCTGCAATTTCTGTTGCTGTTCCGGGTCGTTTCATAGGAATAGTCTCCCATATCGCTCTTTCTTTGTCCATCGAAAGACCAACACGTATATCGGTAGCCACTAATCCCGGAGCAACACTATTTACGGTGACTCCATATTCGACAACCTCTCTGGCAAGTGCTTTAGCAAAACCTAATATCCCTGCCTTCGCTGCAGAGTAATGGGATCCTCCATAGACTCCACCTCCACGTTTTCCGGAAACTGAGCTAATGTTTACAATTCTACCGTATTTTTTCTCCATCATTGGCTTCATTACCGCTTTAGAACAAAGGAAGGTACCCGTCAAATTTACTTTTAAGATTCTTTCCCAATCCTCCAGCGTCATATCAAGTGTTGTAATAGGCTGTGTAATTCCGGCATTGTTTACTAGAATATCTACTTTCCCAAAGGTTTTCAGGGTTTCATCCACCATTTGCTGAACACTATCTTGATCTGTAACATTGGCTACTACCGCGATTGCTTTTCTTCCTAAAGCCCTTACCTCTTCTGCGACCTCCTTGGCACCTTCCGGATTCATATCTGCAATCACAATATCAGCACCTTTTTCTGCCAAACAAAGGGCAATTGCTCTACCTATTCCTTTCTTTGACCCTGAACCTGTTATAATGGCTACTCTTCCATTAAGACTCATCCTGCATTCCCCCTTTTATTATCTTTTTGACAGTATTTCTTTTGCAGCACTGATAATATCTTTTACTCCCATACCATAATGCTCATATAAAGTTTCCGAATCTCCTGACTCACCAAATACATCATGAATAGCTACTCTCTTCATAATCGCTGGATAGTTTTCACTTAGAACCTCCGCGACAGCACTTCCCAAACCTCCGATAATATTGTGATCTTCTACTGTTACGATACCGCCTGTCTCTTTCGCTGCTTTCAAGACCGCTTCCTGATCAATCGGCTTTAATGTATGGATTTCCAATACTCTCACGTTAATGCCCTCTTCTTTTAGCATTTCCGCAGCCTCCATTGTTTTAAGCACCATCGCTCCGGTTCCAATGAGCGTAACATCCGTACCGTAATTTTTTAATTCTACTGCTTTACCAATCTCAAACTTATAATCCTGATCAAATAAGATAGGTGACGGATTTCTCAGTACCCGAATGTAAACCGGACCCTCATAATCCATTACCGCTCTGGCGGCCAATCTTGCAGAAATACCGTCAGATGGCTGAATAATGGTCATGTTCGGAATTGACCTCATAATGCCTATATCTTCTATTGCCTGATGTGTAGCACCGTCAGCACCTACCTGCAATCCACCATGACTTGCAATAATACGCACATTGAGTTTTGGATAACAAATAAACGTTCTAATCTGTTCACATGCTCTCATACTTGCGAATACACTATATGTCGCTGCAAATACTTTAGTCCCTGTCGACGCATATCCTGCTGCAATCGCCATAAAGTTCTGTTCTGCTATGCCAAAGTTGTAGGACCTCTCAGGAAATGCTTTGTGAAACAAATCGGTAGAACAGGATTTTGCAATATCTGCATCCATTACTACAAAATCATTTCTTTCTTTTCCTATCTCAACCAACTCTTGACCAAGTGCTTGCCTTGTAGCAATCTGATTTTTCATATTAATTCAGCCTCCTTTTCCAACTCTCTAAAGGCTTGTTCTGCTTCTGAATCATTGGGAGCTAAACCATGCCACACGGCTACATTTTCCATAAAAGATATACCCTTTCCTTTTACAGTATTAGCGATAATTGCTACCGGGCCTTTTATCTTATGTGCCACCTGAAATGCATCCAAAATTTCTTTCATATTATGACCGTCAATTTCAATTACATTCCAACCAAAAGCTTGCCATTTCTCCACAATCGGATGAACACTCATGACCTCTTTTGTCCAACCATCTACTTGCAGTCCATTATAATCAACAATGGCAACGATATTATCCACTCCATAATGAGCTGCCGACATCGCAGCTTCCCAAACCATCCCTTCTTGAATCTCACCATCACCTAACATTACATATACATTATATTTACGCTTATCTCTCTTAGCCGCTAAGGCAATCCCAATCCCCAGTGACAGACCATTTCCAAGAGAACCGGAAGTCATATCAATTCCGGGAGTTTTTCTCATGTCAGGATGCCCTTGAAGAATTGAGTGGAACTTTCGAAGTGTATCCAGATGCTCCATGCCAAAATAACCTTTTTCAGCAAGCGCTGCATACCAGACAGGACATGCATGCCCTTTTGATAAGATAAAGCGATCTCTGTCTTCCCACTCCGGATTCTGAGGATCAATGTTCATAACGTGGAAGTATAGAGCAGCAACGATATCAGTGGCAGAAAGAGATCCTCCTGGATGACCGGCCTTCGCTTTATGTGTCATGTGAATAATATCTTTCCTTATGACATTGGCCTTTTGCTTTAAATATCTTATATCTTGTGTAGTATAAGATTTCATAAAAGACACCACCTTTAATATGTTCTTTTTAATTTAAATGCTTGTTTTGCTTTCTTTGCACTGCTGATAGATTTATCATAGTTTTTAGCAACAACACCTAGCTGTAAAACACTGATTACGTTTAACTCACTAATCCGAGCAGCAGGCATATCACTTAATGTGCTTGAAGATTTTGAACTTGTGTAAAGTACAATGTCTGAATACTCCGTAACCGGTGAATTTGCATAACCTGTAATACATATCGTTGTTGCACCTTGCTCTTTCGCTAATTTCAGTGCATCCATAGTATTGATAATCCTTCCACTGTGCGCTATCCCGATTGCAACATCTCCCTTTTTTAGCTGAGATGCAGACATTACCTGCAAGAAAGCATCATTGTGGGCTTGACAAGGTAACCCGATTTGTGCAAATATATGGAATGCCGTTAATGCAATGGTTCCGGAGCCTCCCTCACCATACAGCACTATCTTTTGTGCCTTTAGAATAGCATCAATTGCTTTCTCTATCTCCTCATCATTTAAAACCATTAAGGTATCATCAATGACTTGCTTTTGAAATTGAAATATTTTTTGTTTTAACACTTTAATTGAGTCATTTTGATTGATTCCTTCTTTTTCACCAAATGGGGATAATAGCTCTCTTTCTATATAGAACTTAAGCTCCGCATATCCTTTAAATCCAAGCGCTTGGCAAAATCTTATGATAGTGGCAGGGCTTGAGTCTGTTTTCTTTGCAAGTTCTTTGATAGGAATATCTACAATACTGGTTTTACTCTGTAATATAAAGTTTGCTATCCTTTTTTCTGAGTCACTCAGAAGTGAATAGTGGTTCCTTATTCTGCTAAGATACTCAGTTTGGTCTATTTCAATTGGTAAAGATATGTCTTTTTCGTTCATGTATTCCTCCTGATTGTTAGTTAGATAAGTTACCGGATTGGAATCTGTTCCTCTTTTATATATAAATTTACGAAACAAGTTTCATTAACTATTTTCATTATACACAATTAACTGATTGATGTCTATACCTTTTTGGGTAATTTGCATAAAATATTTTTTTAACAATAACCCTTTTTGTATATTTAGTATGTATGATAGATTTATAGAAATACTGCTGTTAGCTAGCAGTACTTTCTAAATTAAACATATAACTCTTTTAGATTTGGATATAAAGATTTGTATATTTCGAATCTACTCTCATAAACTTGTTGATATTGTTGTTGCGGATGGAAAGTTCTATAGATATTCTTACTGATGTTTGACTGAGCTTCAAACGGACTTTTGTAAATTCCTGCCGCTAATCCCGCTAAAAGCATTGCTCCTATTACCGCCGCATCATTAAAGTCTAGTGCTTTAATAGTTTTACCCGTTATATCTGACTTTATCTGTCCCCAGACCTTGCTCTTGGCACCACCGCCAATGGATACAAACTCATTAATCTTCTTTTCTGTCCTCTTTTCAGCTATCTCAATAATTTGCTTCAATCCATATCCGCAGCCTTCTAAGATGGCACGAACTACATCTGATTTTCTCGACTGTAGAGTGAGCCCAAAAAATACTCCTCTAGCGTTAGGATCCCATACGGGTGTCCTTTCCCCAGATAAATACGGTAAAAATATTATCCCATTGGCTCCAGGTACAGATTTACAAACAAGTTCATCCATCTCTTGATATGCGCTTACTCCCGTCTTTTCTTCTTGCAGTATTAAATCCGTGCAAAATTCATCTCTAAACCATTTTAATGAAGCACCTGTACTTGACATTGCTCCATGATAAAGCCACCTATCTTTAATTACATGACACCTATTCATAAAACGGGTATCAAACTTTGGTCTTTCAGAGCAAACAGTAATTACGTTTGTAGTACCTACCGATTCGAAAACCTGATTATGGTCTATTACTCCTACTGCTAATGCAGAGCAAGCTGTATCTGCCCCTCCCATAGCAACCGGAGTGCCCCTTGAAAGTCCGATTGCCATCACGTCTTCGGATATTAGTTCCCCTGCGACTGCATCAGATGAAATCAGAGGCGGAAGTTTTTCTACATCAATATCTACCGTTCTGCAAATGTTTTCATCCCACTTTTGCCCTCCCGCAGTTTCAAATAAACCCGTATAAGATGCGTTGGTATAGTCCATTCCGAATTTGCCCGTCAGCTTATGAATAAAGAATGTATTAATATGGCCGAAATACTTTGTGCTTTTATAAACTTCTCGCTGATTCCTTTTTATCCAAAGCATGCTGGTAACCGAGCATGCTCCAGGCATTAATTTGTTGCCGGATATTTTGGATAAATCATCTTCGGCTATTTTATCTCTTATTATGCCTACTTCTTCACTGCTTCTTCTATCCATAAAGATAATCGGGTTTACTAAAGGTTCTCCATCTTTGTCAAAAGCCATTAAGCCCGGACATAAACAACTTATACCTATTGCTTTCACTGCTTTCAAATCTATCTTCGAAGTATCGGCAATCTTCTTCAACAAAAATAAGAATTCGTTCCATACATCATTAATAGAAATCTCAGCCCATCCTTCATGCGGGGTAAGAATAGAATGTTCCTGCCTTTCTATTGCAACCAGAGAGCCATCTGTTCTAAGCACCGCAACCTTAGTGCTGCTGGTACCAATATCTATTCCTAATAAGTAACTATGCAAATTATCCTCCTTAATATACAACTACCGTGTATAATTAAAACGCATCATAGTTTTTATCATTTTCTAATTGAACCAATAATTCTTTTGTTTCTTTAACACTATATCCTTCGTGAATAATATATCGTAATGCAACAACTAATGCTGAAATATCTTTGTAATCCCAAACAAAACGACCCATTGTAACTCCTCCAACACCACAATCCATTGCATCTCTTGTCATATTTAAATAATCATCAAGTGTCTCACAAGCGTCGCCACCTTGAATAACTACTCTTGCAGGACAACACTCAACAACTTTTGCCATGCTTTCCGGATTTCCGGTGTAAGTTGTCTTGATAATATCAATTCCTAACTCTGCAGCACTTCTACAACAATAAGCGATGTTTTCCCACGTAGTTTGTTTATCTTTAGGAACACTTTCACCTTTTGGATAAACATGCCCAATCAATGGCATGCCTTTCGACATACATTCTTCAGAAAATTTTCCAATTTCAGCAAATTGTTGGGCTTGATAATCTCCTAATGTCATTGCACCAATAGAGACAGCATCAGCCCCCATACGTATTGCTTCATCAACAGTACCGAAGGCAATATCATATGTTGGATGTACCGGCGAATAACTAGAACATTTTAATAGAATAGAAGCCTTACCGGCGTTTTCCCACATACAGTGCTCTGCAATACCTTTTGTCATTGTTAATGCTTCCGGTCTTCCTATTAAGATTTTATTTATAGTGTCTTGAATGGGCATTAACCCTTTCATAGGTGCAATTCCTCTTGAAATTGCATGATCAACTGTTATCGCCATCATCTTATTACTTTTTGGATTTATCAATCTACTCATTCTTACCGATTTTCCTAACATTGCCATAGTAATATTTCCTCTTTTCTTTAATTGATTTTCTTCTGACTAAACAATATATTTAAATAATAGGACAGTTCAAGCGTACTGATAAAGTCCGTATTCTGTCATTCTGAATGAAACAAAGTGAAATGAAGAATCTTAAAAGTTGCTTAAGTGCTAAGATCCTTCACTTACGTTCAGGATGACATCTTGAGTTTCTTTTGCTTATTTTCACTAGCTAAGTGATTTTGGACAGTTCTTGCCGCTATCCCTGTATTGCTGAAGAAACAATAAACCGTCCCCATTGTTTTAAGGCTCTATCAACACTTTTACGCCTTCACCGGATTTACATGTTTCATATGCTTTTGTAAAATCACCAATCTTATATACATGGGACACAAGGTCCTTGACATTGACTTTTCCCGATGCGATTAAAGATACGGCACTCATATAATCAAGTCTTGTAAACGCTGAAGTCCCATTTACATTAATTTCATTATAGTGAATTACATTCGCTTCTATAGTACATTCTCCTGTGCCTGCAAAACCTGCAAACAAATTAATTGTTCCACCTTTTCTGGCTAATTTTAAGGTGTCGTTTACTATTGACGGAACGCCGATAGCCATTATTATCTTATCTGCTCCATAGCCATCTGTGTGCTGCATTATAATCTCTTTTAAGTTTTCAGATACCGGATTAACAACGATATCTGCACCAAATTTTCCAGCCATCATTCTTCTGTTTTCAATAGGTTCACTTACAATTACTTTGCTTGCTCCGGCAGCTTTCGCAAGCTGAAGATGCATTAGCCCTATTGGTCCTGCACCTACAATTAGTACCGTATCATTCAACGCGACTCCTGCTTTTTTAATACCGTTAATGCAGCAGGATAATGGCTCCGCCAATGCACCCTCCTCAAAAGAGACGTGCCCAGGAAGCTTAACTACATGCCCATACTTTATTGCTATTGCAGGAATTTTTACATACTCTGCAAAGCCCCCATCAAACTGATATCCAATTGCTACTCTGTTTTGACATGCATTTTCTCGGCCGCTTAAACAATAATAACATCCATGACATGGTATAACCGGTGCTATAGCAACCCTATCTCCAACAGCATATCCCTGTACAGAGCTGCCTACTTCATCTATAACTCCTGCCATTTCATGCCCTATAACTGAAGGGTACCTTACGTCCTTTGTTTTCTTTCCTTCTAATATTCTTAAGTCAGTGCCACAAATCGCACTTGCTTTAATTTTTATAAGTATTTCTTCTTCACTAATTTGAGGTTTGTCAACCTCAGCTGTTCTAAAATCATTAGGTCCATATAAGACGACTGCTCTCATTTCTTCGCCTCCTTATTTAATATTTTCTTGATGCTGTAGCAGCTCTCGTTTTTTGTATACTTGTAAATGACTTATCATATCTGGTAAAGGAAATGGCTACAAATAAAGCGTCAATGATTGACAATTCTGCAATTCTTGATGCTAATGCATCACTTTTAAAGGCTGTTTCTTTTGATGCAGTAAATAATACGACATCACTGACTTTCAAGATCGGAGATTTACTATAATTGGTAATACTAATAGTGGCAGCCCCCGCATTTTTTGCAACCTCTAAAACTTCAATGACATCCTTGCTTCCCCCTGAATGTGATATCCCTATAACAACATCCTCTTTATTCAATAAAGATGCAGACATCACTTGTAAGTTTATGTCTGTATATACTGAACATTTTAAGCCCACTTTCAGAAACTTATGCTGAGCATCTAACGCTACGGCACCAGAACCACCCACCGCATATATTTCCACGTGGTTTGCTTGAGAGATCAACTCAACTGCTCTCTTAAATTCATTATCATCCAATACTTTTAATGTATCATATATAGCCTGAGCATCATCATTAAATACCTTTTGTTTTATAGTTAGTACGTCGTCATCCTTCTCGAGTGCTTCATGAATTTGATGGGATGGTGAAATAATTTCTTTTGCAAGGTTAATCTTGAGTTCTTGAAAACCTCTATAACCTAAACTTTTACAAAATCTCACAATGGTTGATTCACTTGTTTCCGATTTTTCTGCTAATTCTGTAATTGTCAAGTGAATGATATCATGGTAATTGCTTTTTATATAATCTGATACCTTTTTTTCTGAATCACTTAAAGAAGAATAGATATTTTCAATTCTTACAAGGCATCCAGGAATCTGATTTAACTCATTTGACATATTCTATTGTCCTTTCATCTGGTAATTAATTTTAATATATCATACTCGGAAATTATTTTCAACATAATTTTAATATTTTGAAAATAATTTTCATAATGTTTGTTTTAAAAAAAGATTAAAATCATAGGATAATAATTTCACCTATAACTCTAATCTTTATCTATCAATACTACTTCTGCAACTACAGGAAAATGATCCGATGCTTCACTTTCTATCGCCTCACTGCTTTGGACTTGAATCTCTTCAGAGACAAAAATATAATCAATCCTCGCATAAGGGCTATCTGAGCTAAAGGTTTTATATTCTTCCCTTGCACTATCCTGCATTACCTCACGTATCTGTTTTATCTCATCAGAATCCGGAAGTGCATTAAAGTCACCCATCATGATTTTTGTTTCTTGAATTTCTTCCAGCTTCTCTTTTATATACTCAACCTGTTTTGGACGTTCTGCACTAACAATAGACAGGTGTGTTGAAAATACCTTTATCGTTTCTCCATCAATATCAATGTCTGCTTCAATCAATCCTCTAGGCTCCGACACATTATCTTTAGGCAAACTATGGTTAATATATGTCTTTATCGGATGCTTCGATAATAATACATTGCCATATTTACTTCCAAAATTTATATTGTAACCAAAAACAAAATTATATCCTAACCCTTCTGCAATCATGCTATCCTGTTTCTGCATGAATGTTCGAGGTATCATATGATCTATCTCATTTAAAGATACAATATCCGGATCTGCTTCTTTTATAACTTGAATCACACGATCCAGATCATAATGATTATCTATGCCGACACCATGACGAATATTATAAGTCATAAGTTTTATTGTTTTCTGCTTTACTTCTTCTTTGGAAATATTCACTGTTCTCACTTCAACAGGTGCACTGCTAGTTTCCGCACTCACCGACAAATCTTTTTGAACGCCTGTGCAGGCTGTTAAGAACATAAGAATAAGAGAAATGATAACAAGGACAGTTGTCACTGTCACATAGGATAATACCGTCAAAAGTTTCAAAAAACCCTCTCCTTATCCATTCACAATTGTGCATTATGTATACTAATCATATTATAGCATAAAGCTCATCAATAGAAAACTGGAATGATTTTCTGAAAACGAAGTAAAAGAATTGAAATTTTATGATACTTTATCAGAATATAATTTGGGGACAGGACCGCAGTCCCGCTAAAAATCAAGCGTGACAGCAGACCAGTCCCCAAGTTATATTGCTTCGTTATATTTTGTTATATTTCTTGGATAATCAATTGTCCCATTTCTTTTGTTCCAACCGATTTCATGCCTTTGCTCATGATATCACCGGTTCTGTAGCCTCTGTTCAGTACAGTGCTTACAGCCTTTTCTATTACTTGAGCTTCATCTTCCAAATTAAAAGAATATCTTAACATCATCGCGACAGAAATGATAGTAGCAATAGGATTTGCTTTATCCTGACCTGCTATATCCGGTGCTGACCCATGTACAGGCTCATACATACCCAATTTTCCTGTTCCCAAACTTGCGGATGGAAGCATGCCGATAGAACCGGTAATCATAGATGCTTCATCTGACAGAATATCTCCAAACATATTCTCCGTGACAATCACGTCAAACTGCTTAGGATTTTTGACTAGCTGCATCGCAGCATTATCAACATACATATGACTTACCTGTACCTCCGTATATTGTTTTGATATCCGTTCAACGACCTCACGCCACAATCTTGAACTGTCTAAAATATTCGCCTTATCTACTGATACTACATTTTTATTCCTCTTCATTGCTATCTCAAAAGCTACCTTGGTAATTCTCTCGATCTCTGCAATACTGTATTTCATAGTATCAAAAGCTGCATTTTCCGTTCGTCCTCTTTCACCAAAATATAAGCCACCTGTCAACTCACGGACTACCATAATATCCAGCCCATCACCGATAATTTCTGACTTAAGTGGCGATGCCTCCGTTAATGCTGAATGAAGAACTGCCGGGCGAAGATTTGCAAATAAACCGAGACCTTTTCTAAGACCTAGTAATGCTTGTTCCGGTCGCTGGTTGCCAGGAAGGGTATCCCACTTAGGTCCTCCCACAGCGCCTAATAGCACTGAGTCACTATTTTTACAAACTTCCAAGGTTTTTTCCGGCAAAGGCTCCCCATATTTATCAATGGCACAGCCACCTGCGTCCACCTCTGTAATCTCAAACTTATGACCAAACTTGTCTCCTATTACCTTTAATACCTTTACTGCCTGTCCAGTAACTTCTATGCCGATACCATCACCGGGAACTACTGCTATTTTAAATTTCATATTATCAGCTTGGAGCTTGGAGCTCGGAGCCCGGAGTTAAACATCTTTCTCCGCCATCATCCGCTCTTTCCAACTCTCCATCCTCCTTTCGTATAGTATATAGTTTCCTGACTGTCATCCTGAGCGGTAGCGAAGGATCTTAAACACAACAATTAGATTCTTCGCTATGCTCAGAATGACATCGCTTTATTAAAATCCAGATTAACAAATATATCAATACGGATGTTTTTTCTAATCATTTTAGGTTCGATTTTATATACTCGATTAATCCATTCTTAGAAATAAGTTCTTGCATGAACTCTGGAAATGGAACACTCTGGTATACCTTATTTTTCGTAACATTGGTAATAATTCCTGAGTCAAAATCGACTTTTACTTCATCACCATCATCAATATCTCTTGCTGCTTCAGGGCACTCTAAAATTGGCAGACCTATATTAATTGCATTTCTGTAAAAAATCCTTGCAAAGGTTTCAGCAATTACACAAGAAATCCCTGATGCCTTTATTGCTATAGGCGCATGCTCTCTTGAAGAACCGCATCCGAAATTTTTAGTTGCAACTATAATATCTCCAGGCTTTACTTTGCTGATGAAATCTTTATCCAGATCCTCCATACAATGTTTCGCTAACTCAGTAGCATCTGATGTATTTAAATATCTTGCCGGTATAATAACATCAGTGTCTACATTATCTCCATATTTAATCACTTTTCCATATGCTTGCATTTACATTACCTCCTCAGGGGATATGATTTTACCTGCAATAGCTGATGCAGCTGCAACTGCAGGGCTAGCAAGATACACTTCACTTTCGGGATGTCCCATCCTGCCTACAAAGTTTCTATTAGTAGTTGATAGCGCTCTTTCTCCCTTTGCCAATATTCCCATGTGTCCTCCAAGGCATGGTCCACAGGTAGGTGTACTTACAACCGCTCCGGCTTCTACGAATATTTTCAACAAGCCTTCTTCCATAGCTTGAAGATAAATTTTTTGCGTAGCAGGAAAAACAATTGTTCTTACACGAGGATCTACCTTTTTGCCCTTTAATATCTCTGCCGCCACTCTCATATCTTCTATTCTGCCATTTGTACATGAACCTATAACTACTTGATCTATTTCTACATCTCCTACGTCCTGGATACTCCTTGTATTTTCAGGGAGATGTGGGAAAGCCACTGTGGGCATAATTTCATCAAGATTAATTACATAACTCTCACAATACTCGGCATCTTTATCTGCTCTGTAAACTTGATACTGTTTTGCTGAATGTTCTTTTACATAGGCCAATGTTTTGTCATCCACCTCAAAGATACCATTCTTGGCACCGGCTTCTATCGCCATGTTCGCCATGGAGAAACGATCATCCATGGAAAGCTCTTTAAGACCTTCACCGGTAAATTCCATTGATTTATAAAGCGCACCATCTACACCTATTTTGCCGATGATATGAAGGATTACATCCTTCCCGCTGACCCATTTATTGAACTTTCCTCTTAATTCAAATTTAATTGCTTCCGGCACCTTGAACCATGCTTCTCCAGTTACCATTGCCGCTGCCATATCCGTACTGCCAGTGCCTGTAGAAAACGCGCCTAGTGCCCCATAAGTACATGTATGTGAGTCTGCACCAATGACAACATCGCCGGAAACTACCAAGCCTTTTTCCGGAATAAGCGCATGCTCTATTCCCATTTGTCCGATCTCAAAATAATTAACAATTCCCATCTCTCTCGCAAATTCACGGATGTACTTGCACTGCTCCGCAGATTTAATATCTTTATTCGGAGTGAAATGATCCGGTACGATAGCTATCTTATTTACATCAAATACTTTATCCACATCTATCTTTCGAAACTCATTCACAGCTACCGGCGTAGTAACATCATTACCTAATACCAAATCCAGCTTTGCCTTGATTAATTGTCCAGGTACAACTTTATCCAGTCCCGCATGAGCTGCAAGAATTTTTTGTGTCATTGTCATGCCCATAATATATTCCTCCTTTTATATTGCTTCTAACGTACTTAGTTTTACTTAATTATATTCTAAAACAAGTCTGCTTATAATTCTTCCGTATTATTATTGAATCACAAAATAAAAAAATAATGTTTCCTGCTAGGAAGCACTATTTTAATGATATCTGAATTTTTACTTGTTTAACTTCTGTGACTTCATCATCTTCTTATACTTTAAAGGAGTCGTCCCTACATATTTCTTAAACATATCATTATATCGCTGCTGACTGGAAAAGCCAACACCAAGTGCTACATCACTAATTTTAAAATCAGTTCTTTCAAGCAGCTCTTTTGACCTTTCTATTCTCACCTTGAGTAAATAGCTTTTGGGGCTAATATCGAATTCTTCTTTAAAAGCATGCGCAAAATAACTTTGGCTTAAAAATACATATTTTGCTACGTCTGTTAAAGTTAAATCCTTTTCATAATTAACTTCCATGTATTGTTTAGCAATCTGCATAAGCTCTTTTAACTTTAAACTTTTATGCTTTATATTTTCTTCCCATTCCATCTTTAACGCCCGAGAAATAAGTACAAACAGTTCCATGATAAGCAGATAACTTAAAAAATCGCCCCAAACATCCTGCTTTTCTTTTTCTCTTAGAATCCTGTTCATCACGTAAACAATATCGTTCTTCCTGCTCACCTTAAGCGTGATAAATGGTCCACTCTCTTTATTTTTTACAAATTCTATAAAGTCATTCAACGATATATCTGAGTAATTCGTATCCCGTTGATCCTGGAACCTGAATCTTAATACAATAAACTCACAGCCTGCTTGAGATTTTACGTTAAACTTATGAAGTTGAAATGGCTTAATAATAACAATATCATTAGGACCCATATAGGCATCCTGCCCCGAGATATGAAAAATTGCATTTCCTCTTTTAATGTAGACCATTTCAAAATGATCATGCTGACTGACCTCCATGGACCAGGTTGTATCATGAATCCTTTCCAATGTTTCTACAATGACCGGAAGAAAAGTTCCTTTATTGACAAGCCCTTCCCACGCTTTAGGCAGCATTGTCTCAGACATAACATCCACCCTTTTTATTCTTATTATAGCATACATATATTGAATAATGTAAAGGCTTTACTGCTTTTTCAATACTATACCATCCTAAACAACGCCATGGCTACAAGTATAAGTCCCGGCAGCATAGAAAGTTTATCTGCAAAATCATTAATTATGTTCTGTCTGGCAATAATATTTCCTAATCCAATTAATATAAAATGCGTCACTCCAAATAAAAACGGGGTTATAAAGGGATTAAATCCAAAAAGAGACAATGTAAAAGCGGCTATAGATGCATCCATTGCTACCGCTAACCCAAGAATAGTCCCTTCGATAGGCTTAATATCATTCTGATTATCAATATCTGCCCTCAATGGATTACGCAAGACCTTAACTAATTCATTTATTGAAAGGTTGACCTTTATATTTTTCTCTTCATGTTGAATTTGGCATTTATCTTTCTGAACAGACACCTCATTCTTAGAACTATAGCCTTCCTTTAATGTATATATTCCTAAAAAAAGCAGAAGTGCGGCACCTATATATTTTGCTGCCTCCATAGAAATATAGCCTTTAAGATAATATCCTATCAGCATGGCGATCATTGTACAGATGACTGACCAAGATGAAATCAGCACTAATGAAGAAAAAGTAATTTTAATTTTTCTTAATCCAAATGCGAATCCACCCCAAAAACCATCAATACTTACTGCTAATGCTATCATAATGACACTTGCTACACTATTCACTGTCGTCCACTCCATTTCTTATTTCATACTCCTATTTTTAAAATATGAAATGGAGTGCATTATTGATACAGCAATTATGCAATTATTTCTTGTATTCTCTTCTCCAACAAGCTTACCAGCAGGTCATCATCACCCAAAACCTTTCCCATCTTTATAGTGACTTGCGGATAATCCCTGCCTACTTCTTTCAAAATTTGAGGAATATCCTCTTTAATATGAATGCCACTGTAAATAAATAACGGCATAGCTACCACAGTATCCACTCCCTGCGCTGCCAGCTTTGCAATTGCCTGGCTGATATCCGGCTTTGCCAGCTCCATATGGGCTCCTTCGACATTCTGATATCCCTTTGCCTTAAGCTTTTCTACTATATTTTCAAAAATGTCCTGTGCCTCCTGTGCCCTGCTTCCATGTCCAATGACTAATATCCCTTTATTCAAAACATACTCCTCCTATATCATGTTGAACAATTCTTCCTTGTTTTTGGGTGCCTTAAGATTTTTTGGAATAACTCCTTTTTTCTCTAATCTTTCATAGACTTCAAGAACCCATGGCTTTGTCAATCCTGCATCTTGCAGAAGAATATCATCCGTAAAGATTTGTTGGCTTGTCCCTTCTGAAAATACTTTCCCATCCTTCAATATAAATATGTAATCCGCCCACGAATATACCCTGTTAATATCATGAGTAGAAAATATAATAGTCTTCCCTTGTTCATTCAACCTGTCAAAAAGCTTCATCATGTCATCCGTATGCATCGGATCCAAAGAGTCCGTTGGTTCATCAAAAATGATTACTTCCGGCTCCATCGCCAAAATATCTGCAATGCATACCCTCTTCTTCTGACCGTGACTTAAAAAATGAGTGGGTTTATCTCTTAATAAACTGATGCCGGTCTCCTCCATCACCTTATTTACTCTTCTTTCTACTTCTTCTTTATTTAATTTTAAATTCATTGGACCAAAGGAGACTTCCTGAAATACACTTGCTGAAAAAAGCTGAGAGTCGGGATCTTGGAACACAATTCCTATATCCTTTCGCAGTGCCATCAGGTCTGCCCGTCTATAACCGATGTCTTTTCCCTTGTATTTTATCTTTCCTTTTGATGGCTCATAAATCCCATTAAAATGCAAAAACAGGGTAGATTTCCCCGCCCCGTTTGAGCCTAATACTGCAACTTTTTTACCCTGCTCTATTTTAATGTTAACACCTCTTAATGCTTTTGTCCCATCAGGATAATCAAATTCTAAATCTTCGGTCTCTAAAATATACTGCTTCAAATAAACCACTCCAAGCTATAGTCTGTAATGCCTATATATTATAAAACAAAAAGCAATAATACAAGTCCGCCATCAATAATAATGATCGCTAAAATGTTGTGAAAGTAATAGTGATACTTCTCTTCCAATACCATGAGTTCACCATCATATCCTCTCGCTTCTAAGCTTATGTAAAGAGCATTAGAACGATAAAGAGATCTTACGAATAGTGTTGAAGCAAGCTGTGCTAATGAATGGTAACCTCGCTTGATAGAACGATATCCCAAACGCGCATCTTGTGAAATATAGATTCTTTCCGCAGTCTCAATCAAAACAAAAATTAATTTATAGATCAGTCCCATTAGCTCAACGATGATGGATGGACACTTTATCTTTCTTAAAACTGACATAATCTGTATCATCGGGGTAGTAACTGTTAAAAAGTACAAACAACAAACTGCACCCAGAGACTTAAAGATAAGGTTAAAAGCAGTCTCTATTCCTTCAGCCGTAATACCTAAAAGATAATCAAATATATAGAAGCTTATCAATATATTCTCTCGACCGTCAACGAAGGTAATCAAAATAGTACATACACTGATTAACAGAAAAGATAGCGGCAATAGAAGCATCTTAATATAATAGCCGGCAGGCACCCTTGCTTTTGCTATTGTAATCGCTGACATCATCAGGATTACTAAAGCCGGTACGGTGATTGATTTGCTTGCAAGACATATTCCCATTGTTAAAATCGCAAAAATACACTTTTCAACCGGACTTGCTTTAAGCTTGTTGTTATATGCGTAAGTATCAAAAAAAATCATGAAGCTTGCTCCATTCCTTTTTTCTTACCTGTAACATAACCTATGTAATAAAAAATCACTGCTGAACCTAATACTGCCTGAAGTGCAAACAAGAGACTTTCTATTTCCCCACTCGCAGGCTCAATAATAGAATGAAACCAAGGTTCGTAGTCTGGATTTATTGCTAATATAATCCCTTCCGCTTCTCCATCAGCACCGCCGAACTCAGCATTCTGAACAAGAATCAACGGTAACACAGCGATCACAACAACTAATAAAAGAAGAAGAAGATTATTTTTCAACAATCCTTTGTTTTCCTTCATATTCTCATCTCCTTGCTCAATACCTTTAACTGCTGAAGCTCCTTATTATTATAGGCGTATAATATATTAAAAATCACGACAGTCAGTATTCCTTCGCTGATTGCCAAAGGTATCTGAGTCACTGCAAACACAGTCATAAATTTACCAAGTGATGCTGCAAAACCTCTTATCGGATCAGGAAACGCAAGAGCAAGCTGCACGGCTGTAACTATATACGTGAACAAATTCCCTAGGGCAGCTGAAAAAAATACAGCAACAGCATTACTGCCACCTGTCCCTTTTATTGTTTTATAAACTAAAAATGCAATAATAGGACCTGCAATAGCCATAGAAAATACATTCGCACCTAAAGTAGTAATTCCTCCATGTGCCAATAGAATTGCCTGAAAAACAAGTACGATAAGCCCTAAAACCGAGGTTACCGTAGGTCCGAAAAGAATCGCCGATAATCCAACTCCGGTGGGGTGAGAACAGCTTCCTGTTACAGAAGGGAGCTTTAACGCGGATAATACAAATACAAAAGCTCCAGCTAATGCTAATAACATTTTAATATTGGGACTTTCCTTGACTAACTTATTAATTCTAACTACACCAAGTACTATAAAAGGTAACGCAATAACTGCCCATAAAACTGCCCATCCTATAGGCAAAAAGCCTTCCATAATATGCATTGCATATGCGGATACTGGAATAAGCAGGAATAGGAATAAAAACGCAGTCATCTTTACTAACATTCTTCTTACCATTTTGATACCCTCCCCATCACTCGTAAGGTGAAGTTATTAAAATACAGGCAGGTTTCCTGACTCGGATTCATCACAGCTTTGCGCCTTCCCAGTTTCCCAGTGGCATCATGCAAGTCTGCTTCTCCATACAGTGGCGGGACCGTGCAGGATTTACACCTGCTTCCCTATTAAGTATGCACCTGTATCTTTTTCATTATTTTATTATATCTTTTTCCGTATTATTCGTCTATATATTATCTTTCTTTATTTTGTAATTTATCAATCTACTCTACAATCTTTATTTGTAACCTTATGACCATCAGCCGCATAGTATATTAATGAAAATACCTTTAAAGGGGGTTAGAAAATGTCTGAGACTAAAGGATTCTATGGATTTGGTGATGAATGGATCTGGATCATCGTTATCTTGTTTGTCTTCTTCTTTTTCTGCAACGGTACTGGCAGATACGGCTACTAATTAGAATAACGCCCAATGAAGTATCTGCATAAAGATTACACCAAAATACTTAAAATTAAATTAGTGGTAAGGAGTGACATAAAATGAGTTTTTTCAATGGCATCTTTAATGGCGAGTCCGAAATTTTATGGTTCATTATTCTATTCATATTATTGTTCTATAACGATCGTGGTTATGGTTATGGATGTGGAGCTATAGATAAAGAATAGCCATAAAAAGTGAATCTTAGAAGTCGTTATCCTGAGGATAACTATAGCAACAGACCCTGTACGACTCGTACAGGGTCTGTTGCTATACAAACAACTACTCCGATCCCAATACCCTGATATAATCTACATACGGATCTGCGGTTCCCTGAAGCTGACAATGCTCTTCTTTTAAAATATTAACATATTCAATAATATCTTTTGTTATCTTTTCTCCGGGGCATATAACAGGAATACCCGGTGGATATGCCATTATCATTTCGGCAGAAATTTCTCCGGCAGCATCCTCCAAACGAACACTCTTCTTATGACTATAGAACGCATCCCTGGGGCTTACAATAAGCCTCGGATTATGCGGCACTCGCGTAGCATTCTTTACCTCTCGCACTTCCGTTTTCACTGAAATATCTTTCAATGCATTCACTAAAGCTTGAAGGTCTTCTTTAGTATCACCAATCGTTATTATCGCAAGGATATTATAGAGATCGGACATCTCAATCTGAATATTATATTGTGCCCTCAGCTTTTTCTCAATTTCATAACCCGTATATCCAAGCTTTCTTACATTAATCCCTAGTTTTGTCTCATCAAAATCATGACATCCTGGCGTGCCTACCAGTTCTTTACCGAAAGCATACAAACCTTCTATTTTGTTTATTTCTTCTCTTGCCCATCGCGCCAATTCCAATGTATGCTCCAGCATATCAGCACCTTGGTTCGCCAGCTGCTTTCTTGCTACATCCAAAGAGGACATTAATACATAGGATGCACTGGTACTATACGTCAAATTGATAACCTGTTTTACCACTTCCGGCGATATAACATTTCCACGAGTAATCAGCACCGAACTTTGTGTCATCGACCCCCCTGTTTTATGCAAGCTCACAGCACTCATATCTGCACCTACTTCCATAGCTGTTAGAGGAAAATCATCATGAAACGACATATGCGCCCCATGTGCTTCATCTACTAAAACTGCCATATTATGCCGATGAGCAATTCTTACAATCGCTTTCATATCTGATACCGCACCGTAATAGGTTGGATTAATAATAAATACTGCCTTTGCATAGGGGTGATCCTTAATAGCCTTTTTTACTGCTTCTTCAGTAATACCCATAGCAATGCCTAAGTCCTCATTGATCTCAGGTTGAATGTATACCGGAATAGCACCACTTAAAATGATTCCTCCGATAGTAGACTTATGAGCATTTCTAGGGATGATAATTTCATCACCCGGCTCACACATACTCATAATCATGGCCTGTACCCCGGCAGTCGTCCCATTCACTAAAAAATATGCGTTTTGCGCCCCAAATGCTTGGGCACATAGTTTCTCTGATTCTAAGATTACTCCTATCGGGTTACAGGCATTGTCGAGATCCTCCATGCCATTTACATCCATCTCCAATACTCTGTGTCCTACATATTCCCTGAATTCGTCGATTCCTTTTCCTTGCTTATGCCCAGGCACATGAAAAGGGATTACCTTATGATCTATGTAATTTTTAAGCGCATCAAATAGCGGTGTTTTCGATTGGTCAAGTCTTTTCATTTGCATCACCTTTATACTCATTTATATTTAACTGTTTTTTTGCATAAATACAATATTAACGTATAATAGCCTGGATTTCAAGTTTTTTTATTTTGAACCTGTCATATTCTTCTCGTGTCATTACCTATATTTCTTCCACCTTGCTTATTCCATGAATACGCGCGACCTCTTTCATTACCCTTTCACCCGTCAACCCATGAGGCAGCTTTAAGGTAAGCCGCAATATTATATCATTTTCATCAACTATCTCTTCACTAACAAATTCAATGTTTCTGATACTGACATCATATTTTCCCATTAACACTCCTATTTCACCTATCTTGCCAGGTCTGTTCTCCATCTCTATCCAAAGAGTCAAGTGAGATGACTTTTTGTGCAGCGCTTCTCCAAATTTACTAAGCAGTATCAACGTAAGATAAATAATAATCGCACCTGCAACAGCACCCTCATAGAATCCTATTCCTACCGCCAAACCGACACAGGCGACAGCCCATAAACTTGCAGCAGTTGTAAGACCTTTTACACTAGCTCCCTGCCTGATAATCGTCCCCGCTCCCAAAAAGCCAATGCCGCTGATTACTTGTGCACCTAACCTTGCAGGATCCATATTGACAACACTGCCATATTTATAAAAAATAAACTCAGAAGTAATCATGACAATCGCTGAACCTACACATACAAGTATATGCGTCCTAAATCCTGCCGGGCGGTTTTTATCTTCTCTCTCCAACCCTATCAACCCACTTAACACCACAGCTAATAGAAGTCTTATTGTAATTGTTTGTATGTCCAAAGTCTCCCCCCCTTAGAAGTCATTTAGAATTGTAAAATCTCTGAGTGAACCTTCTTTCTATTATTTATTATATATTATCTAAAACAATATGGAAAGTATAAGAGGTTTTACATTGCAGGGGTTAATTTCTGCGCCAGTCCGGACAGGCATGAAAACGTGCGCCTACAGGATATAGCGTAATATGTTTATCCCGCATATATAAAAAAGTGCCCTTTTCGGAGCACTTTAATCCATTTTATTAAATGCCGTCTGAATTTTTATCTTAGACTTCTGCCACAACTCAACAATCTTAAACTTTATTTCTACCGGAATATGGGCATTTTCATCTGCAGCAGTGATTATTTTATATTCTTCTTCAGATAGTACATTTCTCAGCCTTTGCTTTGCATTGTCAGGCATCACTCCATGGGTAGCATCCACAAAACATAACGGAGGAAAAAGGACACACCACCAGTTTTGACCTTCTCCTTCACCAATAACAACTCGAAGAGCCTCATAATTTCCAGCCGGCAGGGTTACATCTCCATATTTCTTAGTGGGAAACGGATACATTCCCAATGTCACTTCTATATCGTATTCCTTATTCCACTTCTTTACTTCTTCCCTTGCGACCTCTTCTATATGAGGAATACTTGCCCTGATGAGCTCTTTCGTAGCATCAATATTTTCAGTCTCATCGAACTGTTCTTGCATCTCATTAATAATCCTATCTCTGACATGATGCTTTAAATCCTGGTCTTCCTCCGAGTCACTATTCGCAAGTACATGAAACCGAACCAAATTATTTGCTAAATCTGCCTGTACTGTATCTGAATAATTACTGATGACCATGGTACATATTATTCCTATCACTACTGCCAAGAATACTTTCTTCATAATAAAAATTCCCCCTATTTGTCTCTACTAAAAGTATTAACATAATTAAGGGAAATCATACATGTATTTCAATACATATTTAATATTCTTCTAAGTTGTGCCCTATTGACAAGTATTCTTTTACAAAGTTTAAATCTGAGATTTTATCAACATCATTTGCCAGCTCTGGGAACGTGCTTATAATTGCTTTTGCTTTGATATCAAATATTCTGGAAAACCTTTCCTCAGCATATTGAATACTCAGCTTTTTTGTAAAAAGCAAAAAAAGAGTTTTCCAGCCCAAGATTTGTGCCATCTTAAGTACATTTTTTCTATGGTTGATTAACTGCTGTGCTTTACTACAACATTTATTCACAATCAATGGATTAACATAAAAAAGGTTGCCCCCGGTAAATGTGCCTTCTTTCATTTTTGTATAAGTACGCTCTATCCCAGAAAACCTTAAGTCATTCACTGCCTTATCCACAATAGGATAACATAAATCAGCATTAACTTGTTCAGCCTGCACGACAAAATCATTGATACACTCACTTGTCAACATCGGAATATCCGAAGTACTGATAAGCACTTTTCTTTCCACACCCAAATGCTGCATACCTTCAAACACATTGTCAAGCATTGATTGTTTTCCATCAATAATACAATCTATCTGATCATGAAATAATGGATATAAGATCTTTGAAGGTCCTACCATCACTATCTTACCTATTATTCCACTTTTCTTAAGCGCATCTATTACATAATATACCATAGGCTTTCCATGTATCTCTACAAGGGCCTTTACACTAACTCCCAATCCTTTTCTTTCAAAATCTTCTCCCGCCAGAATAAGTGCATCTATCAAGGCTTATTCCTCCGCTTTTGCTAGGTCAATCATGGCCTTTTCCTGGTGCTTTATATGCAAAGCAGCAAGCTCATGTGCCTGCTTATCATCACCGTTTTCAATAGCCTGATAAATAGCTGTATGTTCCTTCATAAGCTCCTTCGGACTGCTATAATCTTTCAGGTATACTACCCTAAAACGATGAATTTGTTCCTTTAAATTAGTAGCAATCTGAACTAACTTTTCATTCCTGCAAGCTCTATATATCAGCTCATGAAACTCTACATCTTTTTTTATCAGTCCATGCATATTATTTCTTTCTATATATTGTGCAAACTGATCTACGATATTCTTGAGCTCTTTTAGTTCATCCTTGCTGATTCTTTTTGCTGCGAGAGCAGATGCCAAACCATCCAAAGAACTTCTTACTTCAAGCACATTCATGATGTCTTTTACTGAAAGTTCTGCAACATGTGCACCTTTTCGGGGAATCATGACAACCAATCCTTCTAATTCAAGTTTCCTAATAGCTTCCCGTACAGGCGTTCTGCTTACTCCCATCTTTTCAGCAAATTGAATTTCCATCAGCCTCTCCCCAGGTTTTAATTCGCCCATGATAATTGCTTCGCGCAAAGAATCAAATATCACTTCTCTTAATGGTTTGTAGTTATTTAAATTTATCTTTGACAATCTACCAGCCATAGCAAATTACCTCTCTTCACAATTACTATTATATGTGTTCACTACATAGATATCACTTACCATCACCCGTAACTTATCTACTGCCTTCCTGGCACTTACTTCATCTTCAAAAATACCAAATATAGTAGGACCACTGCCACTCATAATGGCATTCAATGCTCCACTTCCTAACATGATATTCTTTATACGATTTATCATCTTATGTTCTTTTGTGGTAACAGGTTCCAACACATTATACATTCCTTTTGCAATTCCTACTATATCCTTGTTGTAGATCGCATTGATTACAGACTCGGTATCCGGTCTTGTTGAAATACCTTCTACATTTAATTTGTTGTATACATAGGCAGTAGATATACTTACGGGCGGCTTCGCCAACACTATGATTGTGCTGGGCATAGGCGGCAGCAATGTAATTATCTCACCAATTCCTTCCGCAAGTGCAGTCCCTCCTAGAATACAATAAGGAACATCCGCTCCAAGCTTCTTACCTATTTCCTGCAATTGCTCAATAGTAAGCTCTGTTTTAAACATTTTATTTAAAGCAATCAGAACTGCTGCTGCGTCCGTACTCCCTCCGGCAAGACCAGCTGCCACAGGTATCTTCTTATGTATCTTGATTCTTATTCCTGGATTTATATTTAATGTGCTAAAAAAAAGGTTCGCAGCCTTATAAGCTATATTTCTGTCATCGATCGGCAAATAGGATAAGTTTGTACTCACTTTGATTGAGTTCTCCACCTTCTCTAACTGTAGAGTATCATATAAATCAATAGTCTGCATAATCATTTTAACATTATGATAACCATCTTCTCTTTTATTAAGTACATCTAGTGTTATATTAATTTTTGCTCTTGCTCTTATCTCTATCTTATTCATTTTCTCACCGCCCTACTTGATGAATATTATATACAAAATACTGTATACTTTCAAATATTTTTTTGCCCTTAAAAATGAATAATAATACTTTTCTTGATAGTAAACTTCAAAACCAGTGTGTTGCACGGGCAGATATAAAACCAGCCCCTGCGGTTAGATTATCTGCAGTAATTTTGCGCAAACTATTTTATAAAAACAGCAAAACATATAAATAAAGAGCGAGAATATCGAGACCACTGAAAAAGTCCAGATTTGTGTCATTCTGAATGAAATGAAGAATCTTAAAAGCTGCTTAGATACTAAGATTCTTCGCTCCGCTCAGAATGACATTCTTGGGTTTTTTCATATTATTTGACTTTATCAGTAGTTTCAGAATATCCGCCCTTTATTTATATGTTAATTAGTATTTGCATAGAATATATTAATTCACCAACCATCATTGCTCCCTAACCTCTTGCATCAATATCTTCTAAAGCCAGTGCCTCTACAATAAAATCTTCCTTCTCATAACCATATTTCTGTGCCTTACTATATCCCTCTTGAATAATTTTATAATTTTCTCGCGATGTTTCGTCAGCTACTGATGGCAGAACAAACATGGCTCCATACTTTGCTGCTATAGGGAGCATGCTTTCAAACTCTTCTTTTTCTGATAAGTTAGAGTTAATCAACGCTCTGCCAGGATAAATCCGAAGTGCAGCTCCAATCACCTCAGGCGCGGAAGTATTCAGGCATAGCGGTACATGCACCATACTACATATAGATTCCACTACCTGAAGCATGGCCTTTTTTTCATTAATTCCATTAATACTTACAATCTCAGCACCTTCATCCACTTGATCCATTGCTAAATCAAGCACTTCATCAGTTCTGCCTTCTGCCAGCCTTTCCTGGAAAAGCTGCTCCCCTGTAGTATTAATCCTCTTTCCTATCAGTACTAATGGAAGATCCTCTTGTATATATACCGTTTTCCTTAATGATGTTATTGCTCTGATTTTACCGCCCTTTGGCAAGATGGGTCCTCGTTCAGAAGCATTTCGCTTGATTTGTTTAATATATTCAGGTGCAGTACCGCAGCAACCGCCAATCAGTGCAACGCCTAAGTCTATAAAACCTTGCGTATATGTACCGAATTCATCAGCATCCATGCTAAATACTGTTTGACCATTCACGAGCTTTGGCAATCCTGCATTAGGCTTTGCAAGAAGAGGTATGCTGGCTACTGCACTCATTTCTCTGATAATTTCCAACATCTGCTGCGGCCCGGCAGAACAATTACACCCGACTGCATCTACTCCCATGCTTTGAAGAGTAATTAGAGCGGTAACGGAATCGGTACCCGTTAATGTTCTTCCGCCTTCATTAAAAGTCATACTTACACAAACCGGCAAATCACAAGATTCTTTCACAGCAAGGACTGCCGCCCTTGCTTCTTGAATATCCATCATGGTCTCTATTACAAAAAAATCTACTCCACCTTCCAGTAATCCCTGCACTTGTTCTTTATATATATCTATCATATCTTCAAAGGCTATTTCGCCGACAGGACTTACAAACTGTCCTGTCGGCGCAAGATCGCCTGCTACAAGAGCATCATCACCTGCAGCCTTTTTGGAAAGCTGCGCGAGCTTTCTGTTAATTTCTATTACTTTATCGCCTAAGCCAAACTCATCTAACTTAATCCTATTGCCGCCAAAAGTACAAGAATATACCGCGTTAGAACCTGCATGAATATACTCTTTCTGGACTTCTATTATCACATCCGGATGTTCCAATACCCAGTATTCGGGACATACCCCTTTAGGCATACCTTTCTTCTGAAGCTGTGTTCCTGTAGCTCCATCCAATATCATGATATTATTCTGGAGATATTCTCTGAATTCCTTTTTATTCATTCTTCTCAATCCTTTCTATTCTTGACATGCTGATGGGACTTTTCAGAAATCAATATACAGAACAAATCAACTATTCATCTATATACAATATCACAAAGAATCTACATAATAAATGAATGTTTTTGATGTCAGTCTGAGCATAGCAACAATCTTATTGCTGTAATTTAGATCCTTGCTGACGCTTAGGATTACAGTATATGTTAATTATTAATGCAAATTTATTGATGGAGTGTATATGTTATATACAAATCATATTATATCAATTGTTAAAATTTTTCAACTGCCTTTTAATAATGTTTACTAGGTGTTTTCTCGATTCCTTCCCTATCAAACGCCAACGTAGCATTTACTTCTCCTCCCAATAGCATAATCACCGCACTTAAAAAAAGCCAAACTAATAATACAATCACTCCACCAATACTCCCATATAACTTTGAATAATTTACAAAATGATTTACATAGTATGCAAACCCCAATGAAATTAATATCCAACTAAGCGTAGTAAATATGGCACCAGATATAACCTCTCTCCATGAAAGCCTTTGATTGGGTACAACTCTATAAAGCATGACAAAAACCAGTAGCATCATCATAATCATACACAAATACCTGATTAAGTTCCATGTCATATCAAAGACTTGAGGCATCCCCATCCACAAAAATAAATAACGCCCGATCAATTCTCCAAAAATTAGGAATACAAAAGATAATAAGATTAAAATAGCAAGAATAATAGTAAATAAGACAGCTATTCCTTTAACCATCCAAAAGGGTCTCTTCTCTTCCTGATCATAGGCTTTATTCAATCCCCTCATTAGTGCACCTACCCCATTCGACGCCACCCAAAGTGTAGTAATAATTCCCATAGATAATAATCCTTTGTTTCTACCTGCTGTAACAAGAGGAATTACCTGTCGAACTAAAAGATAGGCATTTTCAGGCAATATATTAGATAACTCTTTAATCATTTCTTCACTGGATAAAGGAGTGTATCCAACTAATGTGATGAGAAAAATTAGAAAAGGAAAAAAAGACATCAAAAAATAGTATGCAAGCTGCGCCCCTAACGCCGAAACATCATCCTCATAGAAACGTATATATAGTTTTTTAATGCATCTTATACATTTGCTTATTTTCATAATATATCTTCCTAATACCTTTTCGGCAATAAACCTGCTTGCAGAAGATCTTCCACTTAGTTCAGAATGACAGATAAAACAAATCACGGTTAATATTATATAATATTAACCGTGATTAGAAACTTCACTTTATAATAGTCTAAACCATATCCGTTTAAATATTCCCACTCAGCAACTATTTTTTTGATGGTACTAAGATACTTAGCCCGGACTTTAAATCATTTGGACCGGCGAATCCATTTATTCTCATAAGTTCATTAGTCTTCTGCCCATCTCCAAAAAATCTCACACTGAGACTCCATAAGGTATCTCCCTTTTGAACTACATATTTCATATACTGGCCATCACTTGAAGTCTTGCCTGCTGAATTGCCTGGCGTTGCCACAGGACTTTCTGGAGTGCCCACGTCACCCCAATCAAACTGTTCTATCACTGTGTCAACCTTTTCCTCAATTTGCGCCATCTTATTCTCTAATGCAGCAATCCTTGTATCCTGCTGCATTCCACCGGCAGGAACGCCTTGTTCAGACATTGAAGCAATTACCTTCTGATATTTACTATTCATTTGCATTTGGGAGATTGTTAATCCTAATATCAATATTAACATTATTCCAAGCGCACCGAAAATAATTGTCATGCTACGAGAAATATTAACACGCGGTGCTGCTGTTCCGGCAGTTTTTCCATTTCGCTCCTTAGAATGCTGCTGAAATTGATCTTGCTTTTGCTTCATCAGCTCTTCCATCACACGAGTATGCAAGGATGCTCCGGAACGGTTGCTATGAAGCTGACTAAACTCTTCATCTGTAAACTCTGTTGTACCGGGATCTTGTGTAACTTCCTTTTCCATCTTCTCATCCATATCCACACACCTCCTAAAATTATAGAAAGAATTCTTCTTAGTGCTTTCTACATTCCATAATAATAATATAGATTCGACTCTAAATGGCAAAATCCTGCAAAAACTGTAAAAACTTTAATGTTTGATTTTATGCATTAATGCAAAACTTATTGCTGTAATAGGAATAGCAAACAATAATCCAATGCTTCCTGCTACCGAACGTATAATTTCACTGGCAATAAAGTCGAAATTAAGCACCTCATTCCAAGATCTTTGATATGCAGCAAAAAGCATAATCATTGTCATGGCACCCCCTGTATACGCAAGAATTAACGTATTAGACATGGTCCCCATGATGTCTTTTCCGATATTCATTCCATGACGAATAGTTTGCCTGATGGACATATCCGGAACCTTGATAGATAACTCTGTTAGTGCAGAAGCGATCGAGATAGAAACATCCATTGCTGCACCTAACGCTCCTATTAAAATCCCCGCAAATAGCAGTCCTTGAAAATTCAGTGGTGTTTCTTGCGGAATAAACATTAACATCTGTGCTTCTTCAGTACCAAGCCCTGTTAGACGTGCAAGGACTCCATATAAATATGCAACAGTACCTCCTACACTAATTCCTCCTACTGTACCTATAATAGCAGAGATAGATTTTCTATTCCATCCTGCAATAATCAACATTGTAACTATTGTAGATATTCCGCACACAAATATCGCTAATAATACCGGATTAAAACCCTTTAATAATAACGGTACCATGATATACAAAATCAAAAAAACTGTAACTGCTAGTGAAATTACCGATTTTAATCCTTTCCAGCCACCTAAAAGAATAAGAAGTATTAGAAAAATCCCGATAATCTGAAATATGTAACCTACTCTTTCATAACCTGCAACATAGAAAACAGGGCTCTCGCCTTCAATCCTCTCCATATGCAGTGAAATAACATCACCTTTTTGCAGATCTATGTCATATGCAGGATTCCCTGATAAGCTGTTCTGTACTTCTACTATCTGTCCTTTTAAGTCCTTGTTAAGGATCCGGACATCCGCTACTTGAGTAATAATTAGTATATTCCCTTCTTCAAACTTTTCCTCAATCGTATCTTTTATCTCTACTACCTTCGCCTTGTATATGAGAGTTTCTGCTTCCTCAGTAGCTTGTCCGACAGCAACCAAGGGAGAGAAAAAAAACAGCATCATAAATAGGGTAAGTGTCATAAATATTTTTTTCATATTCTGCCTCCAAATAATTCTATTTCTGTTTTCAAAACTATTGTATCATATGAGACAGAATTATTGAAGGCAATTAAACAAGCAAAAGCAAGCTCACTGCCATTACCATCATTCCGGCAATCATTCCATAAATGGACAAATGAGGTTCTCCATATTCCCTTGCTGTAGGCAGCAGCTCGTCAACAGAAATAAACACCATAATTCCCGCTACCGATGCAAACAAGAGTCCGAAAACAACATCGTTAAGTATCGGCAATAAAATCAGATAACCGACTACCGCCCCTACCGGCTCAGACAAGCCGGATAAAAAAGATAATAGAAATGCTTTTTTTCTATCCCCTGTCGCATAGAAAACTGGGACAGATACCGCAATCCCTTCTGGAATGTTATGAATAGCAATCGCTACTGCGATAGCTATTCCAAGAGAAGGATCCTTCAATGCCGCTGTAAAAGTAGCTAACCCCTCAGGGAAATTATGAATAGCAATTGCAAGCGCCGTAAAAGTACCTGTTTTTAAAAGCTTGTTATTCTGAGGTGTTTCCTCCTCCACATGCATATCTTCAATCTTTTTTACCTCGTGAGGATTTTCACCGGAGGGTATAAGCCTGTCTATCACTGCAATCAAGAACATCCCTGCAAAAAAGGCAGCTACCGTGGCCCATGATCCCCCAACCTCTCCCAGGTCTGCTGTCAACGCATCTTTCGCCTTAAAAAATATCTCTATCATTGATACATAAATCATGACTCCCCCGGAAAACCCCAAAGCCACCGAAAGAAATTTCGTATTTGTTCTTTTTGTGAAAAACGCAAGAATACTGCCTACACCGGTGGACAATCCGGCAAATAGTGTCAAAGCAAATGCGAAAAACAAACTATTCCAATCCATAGATAGCACCCCTTAAAAATATCGTATATACAAAATATTATATACCCATGAAAAATTTTAACAAACACTAATACGAGTTATAATCCTCAATAAAAAAAGAGCAGCCTAACAGCTACTCGGATTTTTTCTTCTTTATTGCTTGCTCAATTTCCCTTGAAGTAATAACATTCTCTTTCTTAAAATCCAGTCCTACTCCTACCGGACTATCTTTAGCTCCTTTTCCAACAACACCTTTCATGTTCTTGCGCGTCATATGAATACCTCCAATAGTTTTTATACCTTTTTAAGTCCTTCTTTATATAGTATAAGGCATTGATTTTTTTTCATTCATATTTATATCATATTTTTTATCAGCATTTATCCAATCTATATATTCTATATCATAATTCAATCCTCTTGCTGCATAATTAGCTAGATTTATGACCATCAATATATTGACGATTATTATCAATAATATATCTAAATAAAAAAGTGTAATCTTTGTTTTGACTACACTCTAGAAATCAGATTGTTCTATTCTGGTAATATTCTTTTAATAAGTTTCTACAAATAACTCAAAATGAGCCTTAGGATGAATACATGCAGGACATTTTTCAAGTGCACTTGTACCCTCATGAATATATCCGCAGTTTCCACATTTCCAAAGAACCTTCTCATCTTTTGCAAATACCTTGTTGTTTTCAATATTTTCTGCTAGCTTCTTATATCTTGTTTCATGTCTTTTCTCTGCCGAAGCAATAAATCTATATGCTGCCGCGACTTCATCAAATCCTTCTTCTTCCGCAACTTTAGCAAACCCAGGATAAATATCTGCCCATTCCTCATTTTCTCCATCCGCTGCTGCTTTTAAATTATCAACAGTAGTTCCCTGAGCAACCGGATAGCCTGCTGTAATTTCTATCATTGCCGGAAGCTCTCCTGCCAATCCTTCCAATAAAAACTTATAGAATCTCTTAGCATGTTCCTTTTCATTATCTGCTGTTTCAATAAAAATGTTTTTAATTTGCTTGTAGCCTTCCTTATCGGCTACAGAAGCATAGTAAGTGTAACGATTACGTGCTTGTGATTCCCCTGCAAAAGATTTTAACAAGTTCTCTGCTGTTTTAGTCCCTTTTAAAGATTTCATGTTTTTGACCTCCTATTTATTATATGAGTATGTATACCCAGTATATCATACTCAAAAACATGTTTTTAACTTTTTTCCCTTCACACCATTGCTGTCTTTTAAATTAATAGCTAATGCAAGAATCCAATTCATTTCCCTAATAGCTTGCATATTTCTTTCTCAGCTTGATCAATATCAATAGGAACATTGACTTCAATTCCTTTTTTCTTGAGATTGTTAAATAACTGGGTTAATATTGGAGGCTCTAAATTTGCATCTTCAAGCAACTCCGCCTGTCTGAAGATTTCTTCCGATGTGCCTCTACTGACAATGCTACCTCTATTAAGAATGTAGATTGTATCTGCAATATGTGGAACAATATTAATATCATGAGTTGTAATGATGGTGGTAACTCCCTTGTTTTTGTTAAGATCGTTAATTAACGCTATCATTTCCTTTTTCGACTTTGGGTCTAGTCCATCAAAAGGCTCGTCCATAATCAAAAGTTCGGGAGACATAGCCATAGCACCTGCTAATGCAACCTTTTTCTTTTGACCTCCGCTTAAATAATGAGGAATCTTATCTAATACATGACTGATTTCTAAAGTCTTTGCAATCTCCTCTACCTTCAAGTTTACGTCTTCTTTCCTCATTCCCTCATTTCTTAATGAAAAGGCGATATCATCGTATACCGTAGGACCAATGATTTGTTCATCTGCATTTTGAAAAACTACCCCTATCTTCTTACGTACCTGTTTGAATTCTTTTGAAGGACTTAATCCGAAAACCGAAATTTCTCCATCTATCGGTTTTAATAAACCGAGTATATGCGATAACAGTGTTGTCTTTCCAGCTCCGTTAGGACCTAGTATTACTACCCTATCCCCTTCATTAACTACAAAATCCAAGCCACAAATACTGACTTCAGTTTTATCAGGATAGATGTGCTTAATGCACTTCACTTTAACAATTTGATTCAAAAAATCACCGCCATTACTATTATCATTATGCTTATTCCTATGGGGATAAAATCCAACTTCTTAAACGCAAACCACTTGCTTTCTGTAGGAATCCTTCCTTGATATCCTCTCAAAGAGTATATAATATACATTCTTTCTGACATGTCAAATGCATTGATAAATAATATTCCTATAACTCCGGCTAAACTTCTTAGGTTAAACAAAATATTATATGTTCTTAGCCCACCACGAAGCTTGATGATGGTCAGAGAGTTTTCGATTTTTTCAAGAAGAATAAAAAATATCCTATAAGTGAAGAACATTCCATCCACCACTACCCCAGGCAGCAATAAACGAAAAAAAGCAAACACCTCCGGATATGGAGTGGTGGTCAGCAACAGAATCATTGCCATGGCAGCATCTACTGCTTTTAATATGACTACCATACCTGCTTCTATTGAATAAGTAAATCTAGTTGCCGCAAATATTAAGCTAAAAAACGCAGGATATAGAGCAAAATGAAATACTTTTTCTATAGGCAGCTTGTTAATTATATTTAATATAACAATTAAAATAAATATTGCTGTTAATTTGATGAAACTGTCAGACATCACTATAAATATAATAATACTTATGGTCAGTATCATCTTAGAAACAGCTGAAGCCTTATGCAGGCAGCTCCCTCCATTGTTAGCCAATTGATCTATATAGGCTATATCCATGTCTTTCCTCCCTTGTTAACTTTCAACTGTTCCTTGTTCACTCCGCACAATCATTTCCGGACGAACTTTAATGAAAAAGGCAATAATAAGGGAAGTAACCAAAGCTTCAATACCAATCCCTAATAGTAATATTAAGGCTACTGCACCCCATCCAGACAATGTAAAAAGACGTATTTCAGATAGATGTTCTTCCAGTCCTTCATTTTCATACTCATGATTATCCTCTATCTGTTTCTCTTCACTATGTTCAAGATCATTATGAGGCAACGCATTCTCCAGTCCTATATTCGCTGCAAAAATAACACCTGTCATTAAAGTGGTTGAAATGATTAATGCAATAATAACTGCTATCGTCGCAGCGGTTACCGGTTTAATGTATTTTGAAGCATACCTAAATATAAAATAACCAATAAGAACCTCCACTCCGATGATCAATGTATTTAATCCTACCATCGTAATACCGCCATGTCCTATTAGTGCAAGAATAAAATTAACAATAAATACTGCAATAAAACCAAGCCATGGTCCGGCAAGAATCCCTGCCAACACGGTTAAATTAAGATGGAAGGGTAAAAATCCTAAAGGCACTGACATGGTAATTAGCATTAATGAACTAATCACTCCAACAAACGGAACTCTTTTTGGTAATTCTTCTTTCTTTATCTTTGATGCTGCAAGCATGATGATGCCAAGCGTTAATATATATCCTGATATCCACCATAATGGAGAAAGCACTCCATCAATTAAATGCAAATGGCTCATGAAAATTCCTCCTCATTATTTCTATGTAATATGCACCTGCTTTATAAATATTTACAACTCATATCAACAACAAAAGAGCTAGTATATCTACTAACCCTACTAAAGCGACAGCCCCGATAATTGTATACTTCTTAAATACTAAAGATCATCATTATAATTTCACTACATCATCCGTTACTGCATACTTAAAGTTACTGCTTACTTGATTTAAAAATTCTTTTTTTATTGCTGTATGATATATATATTGCTCTTCAGTAATCATTCCCGTTTCCTTAAGTATGTCCAACTTTTCTATTATACTGCAGCAAATCTCCACTAATTGACCTTCAATATTATCTAAGTTATCCATCACAGCAACCTCCTCATTATCTAAGTTGTCCATCACAGCAGCCTCCCCATATAAAGCAATAAAGAGATAAATTTCTGTAATCCATAGATAAATAAGTAGCTTCATAAACATATTCTCTGTTTTTTCAAAAATTCCTGCATTAATAAGAAATTTTTTTCTTAATTTAAGCTACCTATACTATACTACACGTTTATAGCACATACAATATGTTTCTTACCCTAAAAATATACACTTAAACACTATTTTAAGAAATTTTAAAAACTTTTATTCTTTTTCAATCACTCTATAATATTTTACTATTAATGTATCTAACTTTTGACTTAGTAGTAATGTTTTATTTGAAAATGACCGCTCTGTTTTCACTAATTCATTTAATTTGTACTGCATATTTGAAATTTCTTGCTTTAGCTTTTGTTTTTTAGCATTCATCCTATCACCTCTTTATTATTCATGCCGCTAGAACCATATATCTTAATAACATTTTTGCCAATATCCTTAATCTTAAACAGGCTTGCCGGACTTAAACGGATTTTTATTTCCGAGTGAATCCAACAAGCCTGTCTATAAAAAATATTACTATTAACTATTAGGTGCACCAAATACTACAATCAAAATCATCTTAAATTGCTCTGTCGCCAACAATTCGTGTGGAATACCGGCAGGCATTACAATGGTCTCGCCTTTTTTTACATTGAACTTCTCTTGCCCGATTGTTATCTCAGACTGACCATCGAGTATGTACACCATAGCATCCCCACTTGAAGAATGAGAGCTGATCTCTTCCCCTTTGCCAAAAGCAAATAATGTGACACTTACCGCCTTATTTTGTGAAAGGGTCCTGCTTACCACCTGACCCTCCTGATATTCAACTAATGCCTCCATGTCTAAAACTTTGGAAAAATCAATGTTTTTGATAAAATGTTGTGTCATTTCACTAACCTCCATATAGACTATTTTATTTAACAATAGAATATCATCTTGCTTGGAAAGTATCGGTAACATACGTTACACTATTGCATCTTTCTTGCTAGATCTTTTCTACAAGATTTTGACCATACTCCTTACAACGCTGCAATGCTTCTTGATCAGGATTCCACATCTCTCTTATTCCTTCATCTATCATGCTAATCCCTGCTTTGCTTATCTCCTCTGTAATCAGCTTGACATTTTCTCCGCTCCAGCCATAACATCCAAAGCCTGCTGCCTTTTTATTTTTAAAGCCTAGCCCTTTAATCATTTCAACTATTCCTGCTGCTGAAAACAAAATGCCTTTATTAATGGCAGGTGAGCCTACCAAAAAGGCTTTAGACTTAAAAACTTCAGTCACAATATCATTTTTATCTGATTTCGAAATATTATACATCTTTACAACAATCTTATCATCAGCGGCTCTTATTCCTTCTGCTATAGCTTCTGCCATTCTTCTCGTACCATCCCACATGGTATCATAGATAAGCGTTATTTGATTTTCCTGATATTGATTTGCCCATTCTAAATACTTGTTTACGATTTGAAGCGGATTTTCTCTCCATATTACTCCGTGACTTGGGCAAATCATATCTACCGGAAGATTGAAACTCAATACTTCTTCAATCTTTTTCGTTACAAACATACTAAAAGGAGTTAATATATTTGCATAATATTTTATTGCTTCTTGATATAATTCAGCATTATCCACACAATCATTATATAATAGCTCCGATGCATAATGTTGCCCGAAGGCATCATTACTAAACAGTATATTTTCTCCTGTCATATATGTAAACATACTATCCGGCCAATGCAGCATTCTTGCTTCTATAAATGTCAATTTACTTTTACCTATATCCAAGGTATCTCCAGTCTTTACCTCAACAAAGTTCCAATCTTGATGGTAATGTCCTTTGAGCGACTTCACACCATTTTTTGTGCAATATATTGGCGTATTGGGGATCTCTCTCATTAATTCTTGTAATGCGCCGCTGTGGTCTATTTCTGCATGATTTGCGATAATATAATCTATCTTATCTAAATCTATCTCTTTCTTAAGATTCTCAACAAATTCTTTATCAAAAGGCTGCCACACAGTATCTATAAGCACAATCTTTTCATCTTTTATTAAATATGAGTTATATGACGACCCTCTGTGTGTAGAATATTCATTGCCGTGAAATCTTGTTAACTCCCAATCTACTTTTCCCACCCACGTTACTTTTTCACTTATCTTATGTGCCATAATAATGCCTCCTATAATTTTGTCATATCTTTATTATACCACCTTTGCCGATTTCTTATCACAAACACACGGGGACGGTTCGAAACCACTGAAAAAGCCCGTCTTGTGTCATTCTGAATGAAACGAAGTGAAATGAAGAATCTTAAAAGTTGCTTAAGTGCTAAGATCCTTCACTTACGTTCAGGATGACAGCTCGAGTTGCTTTTGCTTAATCATACTTTTTCAGTACTCTCGGATGGTTCTTTTGTGTTAATGAATATTACGCAAACGTAAAATGCTAACAAAATACCATATAAACATGCACTAATACACCAAAAAGTTCGCTAATTGCGGACTTTTTTATTCAAGTTGATGAGTTAGATAAAAAAGGATTAATTTTATATGAGAAATAGAAATGAATTCGTTGAAGCGGCACAGTAAACGATGCAATCTGAGTAATTTGGGATATATCCAAATGCTAATTAACGGTATGTTCCCAAAGAAATACCACCGATTGAGTACACAGAATTAGTGCAGTTAATGACAACAGTTTAAATTGTTAAGCGTTTGTGATAATTCAGGAGTTAAAGTAATTTCCTTTAATCTTATTTGCTTTATGATTCCTTTTGAATTCCTAATTGTTGGTACAATTTCACCATTCTTATCAATAGAAAACCTGTAGATACCTTTATCTATTAGACTTTTCATATATGAATTCATATCAGCAACCAGCACTTTTTTTTTTGATACCATTTCTTTTATAGTTTCAACTAAGGATGGTAACGCACCCTTAATATTATCCCAATTCCCGAAATAATACATTAGGCTTTTGTTATTATCATACGAAATAACCCTTAAGTTTCCTCTGTTTGGAATCCAATCTTCTATATCATATTCAAAAGTAGGAATCACTTCATATTTATCTTGCCCACTAATAGGGCGAGATGGATCATTGCTTTTATATCCACAATGTGGACATGCAGTAGCCTTGTCTGATATTTTTGTTCCACATTCAGGACACAGTATTAAATTGATGTTAATCCCCCTTTAATTTGCCACGTAGAAATTCCAGTCTGTCATTATGTTATATTTTATAAATTATCTTCCTATGGTTTGTATGCCCAGCTTCTCATTATTGCTATAATAGCCAGTGTTACTTAATCTTCAGTGCCCGAAGATATATCTTCTGCTTATCGGTAATACGATAACTTTCAATAGCTTTTTGAATTGACTTATTGTGTGTCCACTTATCAAGACGATACTGATCAATAAAGGGTAGCGTTGAGTCGTACTGTTTGGCCAGCGCTGTAGCAAAATACCACGCGATCATCATTTTGACATAGTATTCATCGGATTTTACGAATGCAACAAGCTCTAAAAATTCCGGTTCGAACTGCTCGTCTAGATAAAAGCTCATCAGCATTTCAATACCAAAGCGAATGGTATAGGTATGGTCTGATTTCATCCATTCCTTAATTTTCTCGAACAGTTCCGGCAGATGCTTTTTAAACGCCTTCGGACTCATCAGATCACATGTTGCCCAGTTATCCACATAGGGAAGGAACGCATCCACTGCTTTGATAACCTGATCGTAGTCCTTAATAATTTCAATCAGAAAGCCGTGGAGATTGTTTTCCTCATAATACTTGTGCGGCAGGATTTTAAGAAATTCCGCTGATTCCGGCGTTTTGGAAAACTCCTTTGCCAATTTCCGAAGTTCAGGCGTCCGCACACCAATGACTGCTTCCGGATTGACCGTCGGCATCAGCTTACAATGAAAGTCCCGGTATTTCAAATCTTGTAATTCAAACAATTGGTTTTGTACTTTTTCTTCAAAACTGCTCATGATGTTTCTCCATAGTCTTCTTAAAAATCATTTGATTCGTCGCCTTAAAATTTATATTTACAAAACTACTTCGGTGGAGACTGAATATTCAATTAAATTGGCAAATCTCGCTCTTTTACAATTTGTATCGGCATTCCTTTTTCCTGCATTTCAAGAGCCTTTTTAACCTTTGTTCCATAACTTCCAGCGCACCAGGCGTCGCTTCCTTTGCTTCCGACAATGATATAGTCGGTCTTCTTTGTCACGCCGTTTACCGGAATTCCACCCTTTTGAGAAAGTATTTCCTGAACTGCAGCTTTTTCACCATACTCAAATTCGCCAGATAAGCAAAAGGTTTTGCCCTCGATATCGAATTCACAAGTACATGTATTCGCAACGGGATCAGTAATCTGCTCAAATAGCTCGAGCATAGAAGCAAGCTCACTGTCTTCAAGTACACCGTCACTTAAGGTTCCAGAGATCGTTTCCAAAATCTTGTCGAACGGGAAATTACCCTTTAATGCCATGTTTTCGTCAAGCCAGCTTTGAAGACTAAGTATTTCGGATTCGTTTAGAATACCGTCATCAGCAATTT